>JALYVY010000378.1 GCA_030852985.1 Gemmatimonadota bacterium
GCACTTCAAGCGCACACCGCAGGCGCTCTTTTCCCGAGCGCCTGAGAATGACGTGGAACCGAACCAGATCACGCTGCGGATTCAGCCTGACGAGGGGATCAGCATCGCGTTCGCGGCGAAGCGACCTGGGGACGAGTTACGGTCCATCGGCGTCGAGGCGGACTTCTCGTATGCGGAAAGCTTCGACGGAAAGTTGCCGAGCGCATACGCAACGCTTCTGCTGAACGTGATGCAAGGGGACTCGACGCGCTTCACCCGGAGCGATGAGGTAGACGCCGAGTGGCGGATCATCACGCCGATCGAGGAGGCGTGGGCGCAACTGCCTGCTCCGGAGTTCCCGAATTATGCAGCGGGAAGCGACGGGCCCGCCGAGGCGGACGCGCTGGTGGGCCGCGGTGGGCACCACTGGCGCCCGATCGCCCCGCCACGGGACAACGTCGCCGAGACCGTCGTCACCATGGCCTCCGCGGGAGCGACACAGGAGCAGCCGTGAGCAAAACGCTTTGCGCCTGCACATCGAAGCGGGTGCATTAGTGCAGTCCAGCTTCGAACCATGAATTGAGGACAGAAATGAAATTCGGAAGCGCTTCGGTGCGCCGGCCCCCGGACCTGTAGTGACGCGGGAGTTTGGCTTTCCTGCAGATCATGTGGTCGAAACTGCCCGGGCTGTGCTAGCTCGGTGACGCCATATCCGACGCACCTCAGGGAGCAACCGGCGTATACAGCGGACTTCGCTGAGGCGCGGTTGGACGCATTGCAGCGGCAGGCCTTCGAGTATTTCCTGCGCGAGACCAACCCCTCCAATGGTCTCGTCGCGGACAAATCGGAGCCCGGCGCCGCTGCGAGCATCGCGGCCGTTGGCTTCGCACTCGCGGCCTACCCCGTCGGCGTCGAGCGCGCCTGGATGACGCGCTCCGACGCGATCGCGCGCACGCTAGCGGTGTTGCGGTTTTTCGCGACTAGCACACAGGGCACGGCGCCAGACGCGACCGGGCACAACGGCTTCTACTACCACTTTCTCGATATGATCACTGGACGACGTGCCGGGCGGTCCGAACTGTCGACCGTCGATACCAGCTTTCTGTTGGCCGGCATGCTCGCGGCGGCGGCGTATTTCGATCGAGACAGCCAAGACGAGCAGGAGATACGGTCGTTGGCCGACGTACTCTACCGGCGGGTCGATTGGCCATGGGCGTGCAACGGCGCAGCGACGGTCACTCACGGGTGGAAGCCCGAGAGCGGATTCCTGCCCTACCGCTGGGAAGGCTACGACGAGGCTGTTCTGCTGTATGTACTCGGGCTGGGCTCGCCGACACATCCCCTCTCGACGGAGAGCTACGCGGCGTGGGCCTCAACTTACCAATGGAAGGAGATCTACGGTTACCAATTCATCTATGGCGGTCCGCTGTTCATCCATCAGTTCTCGCACATCTGGGTGGATTTCCGCGGGATTCAAGACGCGTTCGCGCGCGACAAGGGCATCGACTATTGCGAGAACAGCCGCCGCGCGACCTATGTCCACCGGGAGTACGCCATTCGCAATCCACTCGAATATGCTGGCTATGGCGAGAACTCCTGGGGGCTGACCGCGAGCGATGGGCCCGGCTGCACGACGCGCCGAATCCGCGGTGTCGAGCGCTCGTTCTTCGATTATGTCGCCCGCGGCGTGCCGTACGGTCTGGACGACGGAACCATCGCGCCGTGGGCCGTGGTCGCGTCGCTGCCGTTCGCGCCGGAGATTGTGTTGCCGGCAGTCCGGTACCTGCAGGATGCGTATCCGCAAGTCACCGGCGAGTACTGCTTCCGGTGCAGCTTCAATCTGACCTTTCCGAACGAGGACGATGCCGGCGCTGGCTGGGTGTCGCCTTACCACTTCGGCATCAACGTTGGTCCGGTGGTGTTGATGTGCGAGAACTACCGGTCGGAATTGATTTGGCGCCTGATGCGGGCCTGCCCCTACGTGGTCGCGGGACTGCGGCGCGCAGGGTTTACGAACGGGTGGTTATGACGCGCCGCGTCACGGCCATCAGTCGGGCCATCTGCCTGTATCACGCGCAGCAGCCGATCGGCAGGCCCGCTCTTCCTCGGCATGGACACGCATGGCTCTCCGTCCCGGCACACGCCAGTGCACTCGAAGTGCTGGCAGCGAACGGGGTTCACGTTTTGATCGCGGGGGGGGGAGACGAGTGCACGCCGATGCCGACTATCTCTCACGCGATTCTCACGGACAACCGCCGTTCGACACCCTGTACCGCTGGAAGCGGAATTACGGAGCTGGGCGAGCTGCACCGCTTGCAGGCGCTCGAGGACGAGAACTGGCCGCTCAAGCGGATCTCGGAGGACCAAGTCTTCAGCATCCAAGTGCTCAAGGACGCCGTGGGAAATGCGTAGTGACGTCGGCCGGCGGCGGGCCTTCGTCACGCCTGTGACCTCCGGGGGGAGAGCTTACGCCAACGGAGCATCGCAATGAACTATCCGGAGAATCCTGAACAACAGATCTCAACTTCCGTCCTAGTCATCGGGGCAGGAGGATCGGGGCTACGTGCGGCGATCGAACTCGCCGAGCGTGGCATCGACGTGCTCGTCGTGAGCAAGCGACCCAAGGCGGACGCGCACACGTCTCTCGCTGCAGGCGGCATCAACGCCGCACTCGCGACCATCGACCCCCAAGACACGTGGCAGCAGCACGCGGCCGACACGCTTCAGGAGAGCTACCTCCTTGCCAACCCGCTCACGGTGCAGATCGTCACCTCGGGCGCGGCCCGTGGCATCCAGGACCTCGAACGCTACGGCATGCGGTTCGCCCGTGAGGAGGACGGGCGGATCTCGCAGCGCTTCTTCGGCGCGCACACCTTCCGCCGCACTGCGTTCGCCGGCGACTACACGGGCCTCGAGATTCAGCGTACGCTCCTCCGCCGCGCAGCGCAGCTCCAGATCCCGATCCTCGACACCGCGTACGTCTCGAAGCTCCTCGTCCGTGACAACGCTGTCTTCGGGGCGTACGGCTTCAACCTGGAGGACGGC
>JALYVY010000379.1 GCA_030852985.1 Gemmatimonadota bacterium
ATAGAAATACCAGCAATAAAAAAAAAATACAAACAAAAAGCAGGAGCAGAAGCCCGCCTATGCGTAGAACGTGCCGGCGCCATCATTGGTGAGGGCCGGGCTGGAATAGCGTTGCGTGGCCGACAGAAACAAGTGGGCGCCGTCATTCGAGCCCTGCTGGACGAAGTCCGTGGGAATGCCGCTTCCGCCGAAGGTCAGGATCGGTGCAGCGCCGAATACCTGACCGACGGGCGCAATGCCACCCGGAAACGTCTTCGGGGCCTGGGCGCCGAGGGGCGCGACAACAAAAGCGAGTGGAAGGACAGCCGCGATAAAGCGTTTACGCATTGGAGTTGCTCCGGGTCTGGTAGCTGCGGCGCCGCAGCTAGGGGTGGTCGCTGGTCCCTGCCAGCATGCATCTGGGCAAACTCGCCAATGCAAACGGCGCTCCGTGTATGAAAAAATCGTAAGACTATAAATAACAATAGTTTATGCTTCAGCCAGTCGTTGGGAAAAGGACCCTTGTTGCGCATACGCCACAGCAAGCGCGAGCTAACGCATCACCGCTGGAAGTCCTAAAGCTCGACGACCAATCCGTCAAACGCCGGCGCAATGCTCGCCGGAAGCTCCGCGGCCAGCGATGCGTGAAAGTTGTCGTGGGTAAGGTGCGTGAGGTACGTGCGCTCCGCCCCAACCACTCGCGCCACCTCGATGGCTTCAGGCAGGCTCAAATGCGACGGATGTGCTCGCCGAAATAATGCATTCACCACCAGTACCTCTGCTCCTCGCAGCGCGTCGAGTGCATCGGTGGGAATTGCTTTCGCATCCGTTACGTACGCCAACGGGCCCATCCGGTACGCGAACACGGTCGCGCGCCCATGCGGCACCGGCACAGCGGTGACGTCCAGGTCGGCCACCCGTACCGTTTCCCACGGCGCTACCACAACCGCCCGGCCTTGCGGCTTCAGCGTGCCCGGGAGCGGTCGTATCGCATCGTCGAAGATGTAGTCGAACTTCCTGACGATCGACTGCATCGTCTGCGCTGAGCCGTACATCGGCATGTGTTCATTGGTGCGGGCCGTGATCGCGCGCAGATCGTCAATACCGTGAGTGTGATCCGCATGATCATGCGTGTACAGCACCGCGTCGACGTCATCGATACCCGCCGCCAGCAGTTGAAGCCGAAGCTCGGGAGGCGTATCGATGAGAATCACGCCACCCGTGCCCGTATCGACAGCCGCTCCCACCCTGGTGCGCCGATCCCGCGGATCACTCGACCGGCAGACTGCGCAGCCGCACCCGAGCTGCGGGACCCCGAAGCTTGTGCCAGTGCCGAGAAACGTCAGCTTCACGCGGTCAGACCGTCTCCACCTTCATGAGGTTCGTCGTGCCGGGCACGTCGAACGGCACACCGGCCGTAACGACGATGCGATCGCCGTCGCGTGCGAGGCCATGCTCCCGCACCTGGTGCAATGCCAGCGTCACCATGTCCTCGTATGTCTCGCAATGCGGCACGAGGCATGGCACCACACCCCACACCAGGGCGAGTTGTCGATACGTGCGCTCCTGATCGGTGAGCACGAGGATGGGAACGTTCGGACGGTGCGAGGCCACAATGCGCGCAGAGAAGCCGCTCTTCGTGAAGACGATCAGCGCGGGCGCGCCGAGGCTTCGCACCGCGGACGTCGCAGCCGCGGCAATCGCTTGCTCGGTGGATACCAAGCTATCAATGGACGCGCGCCGCTCGTCGGTCCGCACGACGCGTGGATGGCGCTCGATCTCGGTAATGATGCGAGACATCGCCTCCACGGCGAGCCGCGGGTACTGCCCGGCCGCGGTTTCCGCAGAGAGCATTACGGCATCGGTTCCGTCGAAAATGGCGTTCGCCACGTCACTCGCCTCCGCACGCGTCGGGCGCGGGTTGGAGATCATCGATTCGAGCATCTGCGTTGCCGTGATCACCGGACGTCCGAGCTTGTTGCACAGTGCGATGATCTTTTTCTGCGCGATGGGCACCTCCTCGAACGGCAGCTCCACGCCCAGGTCGCCGCGAGCCACCATGATGGCGTCGGAAGCGCGAACGATGCTCTCGATGTTTTCCAGCGCGGAGTCCTTTTCGATCTTCGCGACGACGAGCATGTGCTTCGGAATCTTCTCACGCAGCTCGGCGATGTCCTGCGCGCGGCGTACGAAGCTGAGGGCGAGATATTCCAGGTCATGTTCCACCGCGAAGGCAACGTCCGCCCAATCCTTGGCCGTGATGGAGGGAGCACTCACTGCCACGCCGGGAAGGTTCATGCCCTTGTGGCTCTTGATCATGCCGCCGTGCAGCACGCGTGCGATAACGGTATGCGCACCGACTTCCAGCGCCACGAGCTCGATCAGGCCGTCATCGACGAGGATGCGATCGCCGACGCGGAGGTCGTTGCAGAGGTCTTCGTATGTCGTTGGAAACTGGCCGGCGATGACGTCCTCGCCCGCCACCAACACGATGTCCTCGCCGTCGGCCACGCTTCTGGGCGCGGCGAGGTCACCGATGCGGATGCGGGGGCCCTGCAAATCGCCGAGGATGGCAACGGGGCGCCCGAGTTCGGCGGCGGTGGTCCGCACGAGCGCGACGGTGGCCGCATGTTGCTCGTGGGTGCCATGCGAGAAGTTGAGCCGTGCCACACTCAGCCCGGCTTCCATGAGGCTGCGCAGCGTCTCGCGATTGTTCGAAGCGGGACCGAGCGTGCAGACGATCTTCGTGCGGGGAAAAGGCACAGTCGTTGGTAGGCGTGAGATGGCGAAAGGACTCGGGCGGGACGCGGGGGGCGCGTCCGGGCAGGCACCCGTCAGAGCGTGTCGACTTTTTTCTGAAGTCCGAGCGTGAGGGTTTCGAAACTCTTCTGGAAGCTCGCGAGTCCCTCCTTGAGCAGCTTGTCCGTGACGTCGGACATCACCACCCCAACGGCCGCGAGTTCCTTCATCGTGCGCTCGGCGGCGGCGTAGTCCGCGTCCACGGTTCGATTGACTACGCCGTGATCACGGAACGCCTCGATGGT
>JALYVY010000380.1 GCA_030852985.1 Gemmatimonadota bacterium
GAGCGGCGGCACCAAGTGCAGGAAACAGACACAGAGCGATAATAGAACGAGCCGTCAGCATGATTGCACGTTGGCGAGGATTGTAATGATCGTACGACGACTATCTCTAGCGGGTTACCGCCGCTGGCGCTTGCTAGGCCCTACTCCTTCCATGCGCCTTGGAATGCTGAGAATTTTCTAAGGACCTTTACAGCGCCTCGGCATTGGCGCGATTTCGTGGCTGCCTTACTCGCCCCAACTTCGGGGAATGGACGCGGTAAAGCAAACGTCTCTGCCTACTCAACGAGCAGCAGCAGCGGCTCGTTCGACCATATCCGCACCATCGAGTTCAAGGCGAGCGTAGAAAGCGCGGCAGCCTGCGAGCTGGTACTCTCCTTCCAAACGGAGAGAATCGCGCGCACGGAGTCGCGGACGCGCGTCGGATCGGAGGAGCGCGACGAGCAGGATCGCGCGCGCGTCAGCGGACGACAGCGGCCGACCTCGTCCTCTCCCAACTCTTATGCTACCTCGTCGCTTAGAGTAGCCCACCACAGAAAAGGGCGCGGCGGTGGCAGGCTGCGCCCTTCTCGAGATACGAATCGGACAGAACGCCTGTTCAACTAATGACCTTCTGGGTGTTCAGTCCTGAACACGCCTCGTCATATACCAGAGCGTAGCTCAACGATTCACCCGCACTCACTAAACCCACATACATGGCACTTCACACAGCCCTCGGCATACTCAAGCTGTGACCCACAATCCGGGCACGTCCCCATGAACGTCTCCCCGCCATTGTACGCCTCATAACTCATCTGCGCTTGCGCCTGCGCCGCCTGTCCGCCTTGCCCTGACACGCGCGCCGGCGCGACCTCCGACTGAATAACCGGCGACCCCAGCACCGGCGTCTCCATCCCGAGCAGGTTCTGCTGGATGCCTTGCTTGTCCCGCCACCACTCCTCGAGCGCCAGGCCAATAGCATCCGGCACCGACAACACCTTGTTCGGTCCGAGTCCGACCGCCCGATCCGAAGAGATGCCACGAAGTTGCCGGTGCACTTCCATCAGCGGGATGCCCGATCGCAGTGCCAGGGAGATAAGACGACCCATCGCCTCCGCATCCGCCATCGCAGATCCGCCCGCCTTGCCGAGCGTGATGAAGACCTCGAACGGCTGTCCCTTGTCGTCTTCCGTAAGGTGGACGAACATGGTGCCGAGCGGGGTTTCCTTGCGCATGGACGTCGAGCGCAGCTTGTCCGGACGCGAACGCTTCGCGCGACGCTGCAGCGTTTCGGCCTCCGCCTCGTAAACCGCCTTCTTTAGCCGATCGAGCTCCGCGTCCTTCTCGGCGAGCGTTCCCATGAGCTCACCAATCTCGCGACGCTCTGCATTAGAAACAGGCTTCGCATCACGCGCGGCGGCGGCGGTCGCCGTTGCTCCTGTCGACAACACTTGAGCATCGCGCGAACCGTCGCGATACACGGTGACGCCCTTGCACTTCATGTCATACGCCATCTCATAGATGGCGCGCACGTCTTCGACTGTGGCGGCGTGGCTGAAGTTGGTGGTCTTGGAAATGGCGGAGTCGCAGTGCTGCTGGAAGGCCGCCTGCATCTTCACATGCCACTCGGGCGCGATGGCGTTCGCGGTGACGAACACCTTCTGCCACTTGGCGGGCACTTCGGGGAAGTTGATGTGCCCGGCCTTGGCGATGCGCTCCACGAGCTCGTCGCTGTACCAGCCTTCCTTCTTCGCGATGGCGCAGAACTCTTCGTTGACGTCGGGCATCATGACGCCGGCCTGATTGCGCATGAACGCGACGGCGAAGATGGGCTCGAGTCCACTGGAGCAGCCGGCGATGATGGAGATGGTGCCGGTGGGCGCCACGGTGGTGACGTTGCAGTTGCGCAGCATCTGCATGGGACGAATGCGCTCACCCTTCTCATCGCGCGCGCACGTGGCGTCGGGACCCCAGATGCTCCGCGCCCACTCGGGGAACGCACCACGCTCCTTCGCGAGACGCTCGCTCTCCTTCTTGCCCTGGACGTCGAGAAACTCCATCACGCGTCGGCCGAACTCCACGCCTTCGGCGGTATCGTAGGCGATGCCGAGCTTGATGAGTGCGTCGGCGAAGCCCATGACACCAAGCCCGATGCGACGGATGCCCTTGGAGAGCGCCTCGATCTGGGGGAGTGGATACCTATTGGCGTCGATGATGTTGTCGAGCAGGTGCGTGCTGAGCTGGATGTCGCTCTTGAACGCGGCCCAGTCCATGACGCCGTCGTTGACGTACAGCCCGACGTTGATGCTGCCGAGGTTGCAGACGTCGTAAGGCAAAAGCGGCTGCTCACCACACGGATTAGTTGCCTCGTAGGCGCCGAGGTGCGGCACGGGGTTGTAGCGATTGGCTTCGTCGATGAAGAAGCAGCCGGGCTCCCCAGTGCGCCATGCGCCGAGGATCATCTTGTCCCACACCATGTTGGCGTCGAGCTGGCCGGTGACCTGACCTGTGCCTGGGTCGATGAGGTCGTAGCAGCTCTTCGACTTCAGCGCATCCATGAACTTCTTCGTCACGGCGACGGAGATGTTGAAGTTCGTGATTTGCGTGAGGTCTTCCTTGCAGGCGATGAAGTCGAGGACGTCGGGATGGTCGACGCGCAGGATGCCCATGTTCGCGCCACGACGGGTGCCGCCCTGCTTCACGGCGTCGGTGCTGGCGTCGTAGAGCTTCATGAAGGAGATGGGGCCGCTGGCGACGCCTGTCGTGCTGCGCACCATGGAGCCCTTCGCGCGGAGCTTGGAGAAGCCAAAGCCGGTGCCGCCGCCGCTCTGGTGAATGATGGCCATCGACTTGAGCGTGTCATAGATGCCGTCGCGGCCGTTGGCCAGCGCATCCTCGACGGGGAGCACGAAGCACGCGGAGAGCTGACCGAGGGGACGGCCGGCATTCATGAGCGTGGGAGAGTTGGGCTCGAAGCGACGCTGGGTCATCAGGGCGTAGAACTCCCCGGCGACGGCCGCGACCTGCTCCTCGGTGGCTCCATAC
>JALYVY010000381.1 GCA_030852985.1 Gemmatimonadota bacterium
CCCGTGAGGGAGCCGCCCGTTTTCATGCCCTGTGATCCGCCGTCGTGACTACGCCTTGATGTCGCGGCGACGACGACGAGTGAACCCCGCCACGCCGATCATGCCCGTTGCCATCAGGACGATCGACGCAGGCTCCGGTGTGCTGACAAGCGGGCCCGAAACGGTGGGGTCGAAACTGGCGACGTGCAGCTGGCTGGTGATCCAGGAAGCCTGGAAGGAGACGTCGGTAAAGCCTGCGAATTCCCCAAAGCTCGAGTTCAGCTTGCGGTCGATGTCGGGATAGCCGAATGCGTCCTGTCCGAACGTGAGTCCGAACGAAGTCACCGAAGCCACCAGCCCGTTGATGAAGCCGGGGCCGCCTGAATCGCCACCGCCGCTGATCGCCTCGTATATGCCACGCCCGGAGTTACACTCGGTGGTGTTCAGCGTCTCGAAGTACTGCCCAATCCAGCACATGCCGTCGTTCGATTCATAACCGGTCGTGCCGTTGTCGAAGTCGGTGAATAGCACGTGCGTGACGGACGGACCTGTGGGATCCTGCCAGAAGCCTTCCCAACGAGCGTCGCCGAGGTTGATGTCGAACAGGTTTTCGCCCTGGCGGCGATTGCCGAGGCCGAAGCCCGCACCGAACGTCACGCCCTGACCGTTGGACCCACGATTACCATAACCGACGAAGTCGAACGGGTTGTTGACAGCCTCACCCGTGTAAAGGCCGTACCGCGAAATGTGCGCCGGCGCTTCGGCAGCGAGGTGAATGACGCCCACATCATTCTCGTCGATGACCTGCCCAGAGTACAGCGGATTCGCAGTCCATGAAGAAGCGACGAGGTTCACTGCGCTGGAGCTGACCGGATAGAAGTTCACCGAAATCGCCGTAACGATGCCGATGTCGCCTGTCAGGCAATGCGCTGCCGTGAGGACCGTCAAGCCGTCCGCCATCAGGGAACCCGTGCAGATGAAGCGGCCGCCGCTCGCAGTGCGGATGTCCACCGAGCCAACGCCGTTGAAGGCCGGGCTGACGGGCGTCTGGTAGATCGGATTCGTATTGATGTCACCGGCCGCGCTGACCAGTGACTTGGCGGACATCGAGTACTGCTTGCCACCCAACGTCACGTTCCTGGTCACGGTCTGCGCAGCAGCGAGGGCCGGTGCGAGAGACAGTGCTGCACCGAAGAGCCGGGCAGCGGGAGATAAGCGCATTTCGAACTCCGAGTGGGTAAGCGAAGGGTTGCGAGCCGAAGTCTGGGGTCCAGGACCGCCGACTGATGCAATGAACAGACCCGCACGAGCAGCCGCTAGTAGGTGCGAGAGACGCCGCGCGGCTCGACAGCCGGATGCGAACGAGGGGCGCAATATCGCGCCCCTCGTTCGTTCAGCTCACTCCTCCTGGCTCATTGGCCGGCCGCGCCTCGCGCGGGCGCTGCCGCCGCCACCTTGCCCGCATCCAGGTCGTTCCAGTTCATGATCGCGTTGAAGCCGAGCATGTAGGTGCCTTGCGTCTGCCAGCGCCAGAACGGGCGGATGCCGAACATCACGACGTGCCCCTTTCCGATCGCGGCGTCCACCAGTTGCGCCTTGTTGGCGATCGACTGGCCACCCGAGAGCGTACCCGAGAGCAACATGTCGTTCGGGTTCGACGGGAATTGCATCACGACCCGTGGGCGTACGACGTCGGCTCCAGCACCGCCTCCGAACCCGCCGCCACCACCACGGCCGCCGCGTCCACCGCGACCACCAGAGGCACCCGCCGTCTGTTCAGCGACAGCGGCGGCGGTCGAATCCCACGGCGACAGCTGCAGCAACGTGGCGTTCGGCGTCACGTTCTGGCTCAGCCCGGGAGCGCCGCCGCGTCCGCCACCCTGTGCGAATGCGCCCGCACCGGCGGCGCCGGCATTGATGACGGGCGCCTGGTTGAAGTACACGGGCAGTTGCGTGCCCTCATATCCATAGACGAGAGGGCTCTTCTTGTCCGAGATGATGCCGCGCAGGATCGTGCCGCGTGCGAACAGTTCGGTCGGCGTCTCGATCGTGATGCCCGGCGTGAGATTGTACTCGGGGAAGATCGTGGCGGTGGAGCCTTCGGTAATGAGCGTTCCGCCTTCCTCCACGAACTTGTAGAGATTCATCAGACCTTCGATGCCCATGCCACCGCGGATGTCGTCACTCTGGTCCATGTAACCGAGGTTCGGCGTCGCGTCCGTCTTCTTGTAGGGAAGGGGCAGGGTGCCCGTCTTCGGCGTGCCTGCGACCTGGCTCTGCGCCGTGCCGCCGACGTGCGGGAAGATGATGACGTCGTACTTCGCGCGGAGATTGCCGTCGCGCAGCTTCTGGTCGGCGAAGTAGGAGTAGGGCACGCCGTAGGTATCGAGCGCGGCGCGAACCCAGCCTTCGTCCTGCGTGCGCGACCAGCTGTGCACATAGCCAATGCGCGGGATGTCGAGGTCGTGTGACTTGACACTCGGCGCAGCCGCGACGGCGTAGCCCGAGAGGCCGAGCGACGTGAGCTGTGACTCCAGCTTCGAACGGTCACCGGCGGGGATGATGAAGGCGCCGGCGCGGAAGTGATGTCCCGCGGCGTCGAAGTCCTCTTCCGCCGCCTGCATCTTCACGCCGGGGTTCTTGAAGCGGAACGCCATGAGGTTGTTGTCGGCCGCGTTGTCGACTATGAGAATGGGGCCCGAGCCTGTCACGCCACCCGCGGCCTTCACGGTCGACGTCACCATCGTCATCGGCTGCGTAAGGAGCGCCTTGTCCGTCACGGGCGTGATCACGAGGTTGCGCATGAGCTGGAAGGTCCAGCCGGTATCGTCGTACGGCGCGGGGTTCGCGGTCGGATAATTCTGGAGCGAGAAGTACATGTCGGCGAGCGTGCGGTAAGGCTGGTCGCCGCGCACGATGTAGTCGCCGGCCTTCACGCTCAGGTTGCCCGCCTTGAAGTCGCTCGTGGCGGTCTGGATCTCGAGTCCCTGCGTGCGAAGATCGTTGATTGCGTCGGCCGCGTTGGCCTTGCGGGTCTGGTT
>JALYVY010000382.1 GCA_030852985.1 Gemmatimonadota bacterium
CTCCTGCAACGCGTGCTTGTTGCGTACTGCACCGAACTCTCGCTCGGCAAGGCATCGTGGGTCGAACGCGAGAACGCACGAGGGGCTGTCAAGCGGTTGTTCGGCCAGGTGGCGGGACGCTCGCGCAATGAGCTCCTCAGCCACCTCACGACGCGCAAGGGCAAACGCCGCCGACTCGTCCTCGATGGGGTTAGGCTCCTGCCCGCGACACCCGAAGAGAAAGCGGGCGTGGAGCAGATGATGGCGACGATCGCGGATGCGGCTCGAGATCACGAGTACTTCAGCGTCGTCGATGTGGCGCACCGTATCGCGGGAGTGGGGAGCATCGCGTATCCGCGCTTCGTCGCGCTCGTGGAAGGACGCGGCTCGCCGGACAGGAATGTCTTCATGGATCTGAAACTCGCCCATCCATCGGCGCTTGGTACGCTCCGCGCCGCGAGCCAGCCCGAGTGGCGCGACCACGCGGACCGGCTGGTCACCGTGCAACGGCACCTGACAGTCGTTGCACCGGCATTCCTGTTTCCAGCGCGCTGGAACGACCAGAGCTATTGCAGCCGCGAGTTACAGCCGCAGGATGATCGCGTTCGACTCCAGGCATGGGAAAAGCAGCCTCGAAAGATAGGCGAGGCGATAATCCTCATGGCCAGCGTAGCGGCGTGGCTGCATCTGCGTGGCGCCGGTTGGTTGGGCTCCGCACCAATCGAGCAGCTCTCCGCATTTGGTCGCGAGACTTCCTGGCGTGCGCTAGTGCTCGATCTGGCGCGTGATGCAGCCGTACGCACCGCGCAGCAGTACGCGGAGTTTTCGAATGCGTACGACGCTGGTTTCTTCAAGGAACCCGAGGCTCCGCCGCCGCCGGCTTAGGCGCCGGACTTGGACAGCTACGCCACTAGCTCCTGCTCGCTGTAAGCCGACAGCAGCTCCTCGACCTTGGCGGGATCGCCCGATATCGCGCCCTCCGACCACCAACCGGCGACATCGCGGGGAATCACTCCCGAAAGCGCGTGCTCCCCGTGCTCGGCGACGAATAGAACCTCGCTCATGCGGTTATCGATTTGAGGAATCGGCTTGCGATGGTGCGTCGAAACCGCTGAAGCAACTGCGTTGCCGAGTCCCCAGGAGAGCACGGCGATGCCGCCAAGCGGCTCGTGAAGATCGCGAAGTGCACGTGACACCACGCCCTTCGGAATGTTCACGTCCCGTCTCGTCTCGTGCCTTATTGCGCCGATCACGTCGAACACTATGAGCTTTCCCGCGTCGTGAAGCAGTGCCAGGGAGAAGCACTCGTCCGGGACGAGGCCAAAGCCGCGGCCGATGCCGCGCGCGATCGGGGCAGTGCGAACGAGATGGTCGCGGACCTGACCGACCATCTTCTCATATTCACCGCCTGGCTTGCACAGCATGCCGTCGAGCATTACGCCGAGGATCACGTTGTGCACACCCGACGATCCTACACGCTGCGCAGCCCGACGCAGCGAGACCACCGTTCCCCCGCTCGCGTAATACGCAGAGTTGGCGTAGCGGAGCAGTGCCTGTCCGAGCGTCGGATCCTCTTCCACGACGCGCACGAGCTCGGCGAGACCGATGTCTGGGTTCCGGGTCTTTGCAAGCGCTCGCTGGGCTGCCTGTGGCGCCTGCTTAAGATCGTTCTCTGACGACTTCTTCTTAATGTCGCCGAGGAATCGGATCGCGTCCGCTGTCTTCTCCGGACCGCTGAGAGAAGCGGCAATGCTGTCGGCTCGCGAGGCAACCTCAGCCTTGAGCTGGTCGATCATGACCTTGTTGCGCAAATGGGTATGAACACATGGTTCAATATCGGCCGTAGCACTCCAGTCTGAAGCGGCGGCGTTGAGAATCTGGCGGGCGTCCAGCCTCCAGCGCGGTCCCCGCAAACATCAAGTTTCGACCACCCCGGCCGACCATTGATAGGAGCGGCCGGAACCTGTTTCCGGTTCGTTCACTGTTCCCGATACGGAGACGAGTTTGGACGACCTACTGAAGGATTTTCTCGCCGAAAGCGCCGAGAACCTCGCGCAGCTGGACCAGGATGTGGTCGAGCTCGAGCGGGATCCTTCAAATACGTCTCTGATCAACTCGATCTTCCGCACGGTCCATACAATCAAGGGGACCTGCGGCTTTCTCGGACTTACCCGTCTGGAGATGGTCTCGCACACGGCTGAATCCGTTCTCGAATGTCTCCGGAATGGATCTCTCAGTGCCGACCCCGACGTCATATCCGACATTCTGCGGGCGGTCGATGTAATCAAGCAGATTCTGGCCAGCCTCGCTGCCAACGAAGCGGAGCCTGCCGGCGACGACTCGCTCGTGATCGCACTGTTGGATCAGTGGCTCGTCCCGCGCGTGGCGGCGCGGCGGGAAGCGGCCGGAGCCAGCGGGGGCGCAATCGAAGCTAGGCCTGACTGCCCGGCCGGCGCGACTGAGACTCCGGAATCCGTGACCGGCGCGGCTACAGTACAGACCGGTCCCACAGCGCCGGTGCAGTCGTCGCTTCGTGTAAGCATCGAGCTGCTCGATTCGCTGATGAACCTTGCTGGTGAGCTGGTACTCAACAGAAACCAGCTGCTGGAGATGTCGTCCCGCGACGATGATTCGGAGTTCGCCGGCCCGGTGCAGCAGCTGAGCCGCATTACCGCCGAGCTGCAGGGCGCGATCATGAAGACGCGCATGCAGCCCGTGGGCTCGGCGTGGGGCAAGCTGCCGAGGATAGTCCGCGACATCGCGCGGGAGACGGGAAAGAAGATAGAGCTCGACATGAAAGGCGCAGCGACGGAGATGGACCGCCAACTCGTACAGGCGTTGCAGGATCCACTCACACATATGGTCCGCAACTCCGCTGATCACGGCATCGAGAGCACTGCACGCCGAATCGAGCTCGGTAAACCGGCTGTCGGCAAGATCGTTCTCAACGCGTATCACGAAGGCGGCCACGTAATTGTCGAGATCACGGACGACGGCAAGGGCATGGATCCCGCAGAAGTCCGGCGCAAGGCGGTGGAG
>JALYVY010000041.1 GCA_030852985.1 Gemmatimonadota bacterium
CAGGGAGTGTGTGCTCTACTTCCACCTTGTGGGTCTTGATGTTCACCACCATCAACTTCGGCGGAAGGCCGTTCAGCACGAACATGACCTTGTCGAGGCCGATCGGCTGGGCGGTGTGAATCTCCGTTCCCGCCGGCGCATCATACCGCCACACGATCTGCTTGTCCGGTGTCACCTCGGCGACGTACTGCATGCGGGTGAACAACACGTTGCCGTTCGAGAGCATCCAGACGTCGTCGTATTCCCACCCAGTGCCGGTGGAATAGGTCCACGCAATCTTCCCCTTGTTTACGAGCAGGATCTTGTTGTACCCCTCGCCGATATAGAGCATGGGATGCTCGGCCATCCCCTTGCCCGGCAGTCCGGGAGGTACCGGCTGGTCCCACTTTCTCGGAACGACTTCCGTTTCCTCGGGGCCAAGCTCTGGCACGCTGCGCGCGGTGAAGCGGTGCAACTGGGCCATGAGTGGCGTTGAAGTTTCACCTTTCGTGTCCTGCGCGCCCGCCACGCATCCGAACGCGAGGAACATGATGGCGAGTGAACGCGTGGTGCGTGCTCCGTGGCGCATGCCGTAAATCCTGGGGAGGGGTGTCAGTGGGAGCGGGGTAGCCTAGTGTACGGACTGCCCCGGGCTCTGGCAAACGCCCGGAGGCACTGCTCATAGGGCGCACGTGGACACTGTCGCCAGCGGACTACGGGGAGGAGGGCCTGTCCGCCGATTCTGCCGATGCGATCGCGATGCGATCCTCCTTGATCTCGAGCCGCAAATGGCCGAAGAGGCTCATGTAGACGTTGGCAATCCAGACGAGCGAAAAGCCGGCAATGAGGTAGCCGCGCCATCCATCGAACAAGAGCGTGAAACGCGTAATGACCAGGAAGAACGCCGTAACGTAGTGACTGAAGCAGTACTCGCACGTGAACAAATAGAAAAACTTGCGCTCGTAAACGCGTGCGCACGACTTGCTCCTCGTCGCGCACCACTCACGCGGCTCACGGAGCAGATCCTCGTGCGTCACCGTCCACGCGATGCACGCGATGGGAAGTGCGAGCAGAAAGAGCTCGCCGACTTGCTGGCCAAGGGTCACGAAGACACCGCGTCGAGTTCCGGCGCCTCCTCCATCACAGCGGAGTCTGGTCGACGGCGGTCTCGTTCCCGCCAGCGCTCGTCCAACGTCGTATGGCAATGATGATGAGCAGGCATCTGTGACGCGTACGTTATGTACGGTAGCGAACAAGGGCAATCAGGGATGCTCGTGACATCGCCTTAGCGCGCGTGAAGGTGCGTCACTGTCATATCATCCCCTTCTGCGATTCCGTATGCTCACCCCACCGCTTTCGGAGTATGGCCCATGAGGCTCGCCGGTGCCTTCGCCCTCCCCCTGATCTTCACACTCGGACTCGGCTCCACTGCGCAGGGCCAGACCGCCACGAGCCCCCGAAAAGCCGCCGCGGCTGCCGGCAAGACGCTCGACATCTACATCTCCGACACCGAGGGCGGTAAAGGTACGCTCTTCGTGTCCCCGTCCGGTGAAACCGTCCTGATCGATACAGGCAATCCGGGCGACCGGGATGTGGGTCGCATCATGGACATGATCTCGGCGGCAGGGGTGACGAAGATCGACTACCTCCTCAGCACGCACTACCACACCGACCACGTCGGCGGACTGACGGAGCTGGTGAAACGCATTCCTGTCGCGCACTTCATGGATCACGGCACCAACGTCGAGGTGCCCGAGGCGATCGCCGGATTCCAGGCAGCGTACGCGGAGATCTACGCGAAGGCGAAGCACACAGTCCTCAAGCCGGGTGACCGCATTCCCGTGGCCGGACTTGATTGGCGCATCGTGACGTCGGCGGGGCAGGCGATCGAGACTCCACTCGCCGGCGCGGGGAAGCCAAACAGGGCGCTGTGCGCGGACTTCCAGCGAAAGCCCGACCCCGCCACCCCGGACGACAATGCACAGTCTGTGGGCAGCGTCATCCGGTACGGCCAGTTCCGTGCGCTCGACCTCGGTGACCTGCTGTGGAACAACGAGTTCGACCTGGTCTGCCCACGCAACCTGATCGGCACCGTCGATCTTTACCTGGTCACCCACCACGGCCTGGACCGATCGGGCTCGCAGGCCCTCGTGCACGCTGTGCTCCCACGCGTCGCGGTGATGCAGAATGGCACCCGCAAGGGCGGCGCGCCCACGACGTTCCAGACACTCCGCCAGTCGGCAGGACTGGAGGACATCTGGACGCTGCACTGGTCTTATGCCGGCGGAATCGAATACAATAGCGCCGGCGTATTCATCGCCAACATCGACGACATGCCGACGATAGCGCGCGTCCTGAATCCGGGAAACGCCGCCACGACACCGTCGGGGAGCGGGCCCGGCAATCCCGCGCATGCCCCCTTCTATCCGATCAAGATCTCGGCGCAGAGCAACGGCACGTTCACCGTGACCAACCTCCGCAACGGCTTCAGCAAGACCTACGTCAAACGGTGAGACCCAGACGAGCGATGGGCACGCGCGACGTGATCGACGACGCGGGCCCAGTGTGGTTGGTGGCGCACGGTGGGGTTCCAAGACAGCGTCAAATGCCGTCGCGGGTGTAACGTCACGATACAGCGATAGCGTGGAACGTTACGCCAATGACCCGTGTGAGCAACGTCACCAACGCCACAAGCTATTGCAGTAAGAGCTTTTACGATGCTCCATCGCGAGTGTGATGCGTGGCTTCTGTCCTGCCTTCATGGACAGCGCAACCGACCATCTCATTCCTCCTGGAGTCATCACATGCGAACCAACTACCTCGTCTCCGCCGGCGCTCTCGCCCTCGCCGCTGCGCTCTCGGCCTGCTCCTCTGATTCTACAAGTCCTGGATCGGCCACGCCTGGCACCGTTGCCCTCTCCTTCGCGACCACCGGCGCGTCGACGACATCCCGGTCCATTGGAACGCCAGGGGCGGGTGTCTTCGCGCTGACCGCCGCGACGGACTCGCTGGTGATCACGAAGGCGCAGGTGGTGCTTGCTCGCCTCGAATTGCAGCGCGCGGGGGCCACGTGCGCCAGCACAGAGACCGCGGGGGACGACGAGAAGCAGGACGACAACTCTTGCGCGGAGCTCGAGCTGGCGCCGTCGATCGTGAACCTGTCGGTGAATGGCGGAGTGACGCAGGCGCTCAACAGCACGATACCGACCGGGACCTACAGCGCATTCGAGGCCAAGATCCGCGTGGTGGAGGCGAGGAAGACCGCGTCGACCGCATTCCTCACCGCGCATCCTGAAATGGCCGGAGCGAGTGTTCGTGTCGAGGGTACGTTCAATGGGAAGGCATTCACCTACACCGGCGCTCCCAAGGCCGAGATTGAAGGCCTGTTCAATCCGGCGCTCGTAGCCGATTCGACGGGTGCGAACATCACGATCAATGTCGACCTGACGAATTGGTTCCGGACCTCCGGTGGTAGCTTGGTTGATCCGGCAACCGCGAACGCGGGCGGTGCCAATGCCACGCTCGTCAGCAGCAATATCGCGCGGTCGTTCAAGGCCTTCCGCGACGACGACCGCGACGGTCGCGACGATCGCGGCAGCAACAAGCCGTGACCGTTGTCCTCACCCACTTGGCCGCTCGCGTTCATGCGAGCGGCCGGCGCACACTGCTCTCGTGCCCGAACTTCGCGTCCTCGCGCTCACGGATTCCTTCTCGGCCGAATGGCCCGCGCTTGCACAGGCGAATGGCCTCTCGTTCGTGTCGTGTGATCACGCTGCGGCAATGGAGCCAAGGGCCGGCGCGATTACGCTGGTTGCCGCTGGCGGGGACGAGCAGCAGCTCGAACCCGCGCTGCGCCAGCTCCCTGGTGGAAACCGGCTGGTTGCCGCAGTGGGAGCGAACGCGGATCACCGGCTTGTGGCGGCGCTCGTCCGATCGGGTGCGGACGAGTACTTCGCCCTTCCGCAGGACATGCCGGCGCTCAAGTCCTGGCTGGAGGCGTCGGCTGTTCGACTTCAATCGGAGCGCGATGCGGCGGCGTTCGCGGCACAGGAGCGGGGTGCGGTGCAGTTCGACGGCATCCTGGGCACCAGTGAGGCCCTGCGTGCGGCCCTCGACCGGGCGGTTCGCGTGATCCAGCGCCCGAACGTCACCGTGCTGCTCACGGGAGAGACAGGTACCGGCAAGGAACTGCTCGCCCGTGCCATCCACTACAACGGGCCGCGGCGCGAGGGCCCGTTCGTCGACGTGAACTGTGCGGCCATTCCGGAGAACCTGCTCGAAAGCGAGTTGTTTGGCCACGAGAAGGGAGCGTTCACCAACGCCACGAGTGCCAAGCCGGGATTGATGCAGCTCGCGAACGGCGGAACGCTCTTTCTCGACGAGATCGGTCATCTCGCGCTTCCGCTGCAGGGCAAAGTGCTGCGTGCGCTGGAAGAGCGAAGCATCCGTCGCGTTGGCGGATCGCGAAATATCCCGTTCGATGTCCGGCTTGTCGCCGCAACGCATGTAGAGCTCGCGGCGGCTGTGCGGCGCGGCGAATTCCGCGAAGACCTGTACTACCGCATCAACGTCGTGCCCATCGAGCTGCCGGCGCTTCGGGCTCGCGCAGGGGACATCCTGCTGCTGGCCAATCACTTCCTCACGCGCTTCAAGCGTGAGTATGACGTTCGCGACCTGGAGTACACTCCCGCGGCGGCGCGGGCGCTGCGCGAACACGCGTGGCCCGGCAACGTGCGCGAGCTGCGCAACACGATCGAACGTGCCGTGCTGCTCGCGGATGGGGCAACGATCGATACGGACGCACTTGCCATCGACAGCGAACGTGACCGTGGCACCACGAGACCCAATGAGCTGCCCTTCCCGGCGACGATCGCCGAGCTGACGCGGGCGGCCGCTCATCGAATGCTGGCATTGTGTGACGGCAACAAGAGTGTGGCGGCTCGCCGACTCGGCATATCACGTCCACGGCTTCATCGGCTGCTCGACACGTCCATCGCGTCGCTCGAGCGCGAGCATGGAGAAGTCGACGATGACTGAGCAGACCCAATATTCTCCCAGAGGTGGAACGATGTCGTTCAACTCATGTCGCTGCGCTCTTGCCTGCATCGCTGCGCTCGTGGCGTTCGGGTGCAGCGCGTCCGATACGATTGCCCCGGATGAGCGGCCGGCCGATGGCCTTCGCCTGCTCACTGTTGCGGCGGACACGCCTCCACTCGCCACCACGGTGACGAGCTTCTATGCGGTGCGCGGCAAGAACGCCGGCGTCGACCTCTGGTATCGCGCGAAACCCGGGCGCAGTGATTCCACAAAATTCCTGGAATTCAGGCTTGCCGGCTCGTCGCTCGATGTGAGGCCAAATGGCACTGCGTTCGCCGAAGGAGACTCGGTGCTCATCACGCTCACCGTGACCGATGCGACGCATCTCATCATCGACTTTCAGCCGTCAGGCCTTCGTTTTTCGACGAAGGACCCAGCACAGCTGAAGATGTTCTTCACGCAATGCGGCGATGACCTCGATCGCAACGGCAAGGTCGACGGCGACGATGACGTCATCCAGCAGCAGTTGAGCATCTGGCGCCGGGAATCAGTCATCGCTCCGTGGTTCAAGGTGAGCAGCGTCATCGTGAAGAACAACAAGGAGATCGACGCCAATATCGGCGGTTTCACGGGCTACGCCCTGGCGTACTGACGCGCACGTGACCTCACACCGAGCATGTTGATGGAGCCATCGGCTGGGCAATCGGATGATGTCCTCGACCGTGCACGCGAGTTGGCTCGCGCGGGCGCGTGGAGTGACGTTGTCGCATTGCTGGAGCCGACTGCTCCGTTTGCGTCCGGCGTTGGCGACGTGCGCGTGCTGTATGCCGAAGCACTCATGCGGATGGGTCGGGAGCGCGATGCCTGCGAAGGGTTGCGGCACGTCATTCCGGCGTTGCTCGCGGCTGGTGACGCGGTGAATCACCGACGTGCCTTGAATCTGCTCGGTGTGGGCAGTTTCTCCGTCGGCGATCTCGAGGAGGCGACCGGGGCATTGAACGCGGCCGTCGAGCTGGCGGCGGAGGCTGGTGATCTTCTGCTCTTTGCGCGCGCGACAAACAACCTTGGCGCAATCGCCAACCTGCGTGGTGCGCACGAAACCGCGCTCGGCCACTACAGGCTTGCGGTGCCGGCCTACCAGCGGCTCGGCCAGCGGCGCGGGCTCGCGGAGAGCTATCACAATATCGCGATCACCTATCGCGACATCGGTCAGCTGGAAGAGTCCGATGACTACGAGCGGCGCGCCATGGACTATGCGGCGGAGGGAATCGCGCCGCGGGTTGCGGCGATGGGACTGATCGGCCGGGCGGAGGTCGCGTTGCGGAAGGGCGATCCGCAGCTCGCCCGCGGAACGGCGCAACGCGCCGCGTTGGACCTTCGGCAACTCGAGGATCCCATGAACGAGGCCGACGCCCACCGGCTCGTCGGAACCGCGGCGAACGCGATGGGGTTGTTCCCCGACGCGAGTGCCGCGTTCGAGCGGGCGCTCTCGATCGCGCGCGAGCGAGGGCACGCCCTGGTCGAAGCAGAAACGCTGCGCGATCGCGCGATCGGACTTTCGCGGCGTGGTGCGCGTTCGGAGGCGCGAGTGGACGCGGCGGCGGCGATCAGCATCTTCGAACGGCTTGGGGCGACCTCGGAGGTAGAAAAGTTGTCGGGAACGGTCATGGGGTCGTGAGTATCCCAGACGCAGTTTCCGACCGGGAGATGCATTCCTCCCTCTCCACCGCGCAGATTAGATCATGCCCACTCGCGGATTCATTGGACGACGGCCGGCCGCCGACGTAGCCGACCGGCTTCCTCCCGGGCAGCACCGTACGGACGATTTTCCGGTGCTGTCGCTCGGCCCTACGCCTGTCGTGAACCTCGACACGTGGAAGTTCGCCCTCATGAACGGCCCACGCCCGCTCGCGAGTTGGACGTGGGCCGAGTTCGACGCGCTCCCGCGGACATCGCTGCGCAAGGACATTCATTGCGTCACGAAATGGTCGAAGTTCGACACGGATTGGGAAGGCGTGCTGATCGACGATCTTCTCGCCATCGCCGGCGTGACGCCGCCGACGGAGTACCTGCTGGCGCAATCGTATGATGGCTACGATACCAATCTTCCGGTCGCCGACCTGGTCGGCGGTAAGGCGATGATTGCTACGCGTTACGCCGGTGCTGCGCTCGAAGCGGAGCATGGCGGACCAGCCCGGCTTCTCGTACCGCACCTGTATTTCTGGAAGAGCGCCAAGTGGGTGAAGGCACTGCGCTTCACGGCACGTGACGAAGCCGGGTTCTGGGAGCTGCGCGGCTACCACATGTATGGCGATCCCTGGCGGGAACAGCGATACACCGGCGATCCGTGACAAGTGCGCCCGCACTCGTGTGGCAGGAGGCGGTGATCGAGCGGATCGAGCAGCAGACGCCGCGGGTGAAGAGCTTCTTCCTGCGAGTGCCGCTGGCACGATCGCAAGCAGGGCAACACGTCGACGTCCGCCTCACCGCACCCGACGGCTACTCGGCGCAACGGAGCTACTCGATCGCCTCACTGCCGGGCGAGGACACCATCGAGCTCGCCCTCGAGCGCCTCGAGGACGGTGAGGTCTCGACCTTCCTGCACGACGTCGCGGTGCCCGGCGACACCATCGAGTTGCGCGGGCCGATCGGCGGACACTTCATCTGGCGCGCAGACCTTGGCGGGCCACTGCTGCTGATCGCCGGCGGATCCGGGGTGGCACCGTTGATGTCGATCCTCCGGGCGCGCGGCGCGTTCGCACCGGGGACCAGGGCCCTCCTCGTCTACTCGGCGCGGACGTGGGATGACCTCATCTTTCGCGACCAACTCCTGGAGATGGAGCGGACCGACCCGCACGTCGAGCTCGTGGTGGTGACCACCCGTGAGGCACCGCGCCGGCCGGGCGATCTCGGCGCACGGTTGGACGGTAGTGCCCTTCGCGAGATCCTCACGACGTGGGGCATGGCTCCGGCGCATGTGTACGTTTGTGGCGCCACGGCGTTCGTGGAGCTTGTGACGAGGGCACTGGTATCTGATGGAGTGCCGCCCGAGCGCGTGCGAACGGAGCGGTACGGCGGAACGGCCTGAGGCACTGCTGATCAACCGGCGGAGGCACCCGCCCTACGTGTCTCCGCAGGTGCGTGCCCATGGGATGATGTCGAGGCGTTCGAAGGGAATGTCGCGCCCGGTTTCCTCGCACTTGCCGTAGGAATCCGGATCGGCGTACATGCGCTCGAGCGCGGCGTCGATCTCGCCGAGCTCCCTGGAGACCCGCGTGGCATTCGATGCGTTGATCTCCTCGTCGATTGTATCGGTGCCCAGATCGGCGGGGTGGGACGGCATCTTCGAGGTGCTGCCGCTGTGATCCGGGTCGGTCGAGTCGACGAGGTCCGCGGTATTGCGATTGATCAGCTCGAGCGCGAGCGTGCGCTCCTCCTTGAGTCTCTTTTCAAGGTGCGTGCGTTGTTCGTTCGTGAGCGGCATTGCGGTAATGGGGCGGGGGGAGCGGTTGGACTGCGCGGAGGGCACTTGGGCAGGATTTCGGCCACGCCAGCGGTTCCCCGGGGAAAACGCATGTCGTCATGATTGCGGGTGGCCTGCTCATTGCCCCCGGAGCGAAGATGGCCAGTTCTGCATGCGGACCCTGACGCGCGCGCGAGTTTCTGCTACACTATGGCGAGACTGGAATACGCCTGCGGACGAACCTGCCCTTGCCGGCCCGTCGCGGCACCCCACATACCGAGAGGAATCGTGATGCGCAGTGTCCGTCGTGGAGAAGCCGCCTACCTTGAATTGATGCGCGAGGCAAAGGCGCAGTTCGACGCAGAGATCGCGAAGAACAAGGAAAAGGGGAAAGCCGGGCGTCCACGAAAGGAAGTCGCGCCGGTGGTGGTGGAAGACGACGACATCGAGATCGACTTCAGCGACGTCGTGACGCCGGAAGAAGCGGCGGTCGTAACCGCACCCGTCGTCGCGAAGGCAGTGGAGAAGAAGGTGGCTCCCGCGAAGGCGAAGAGCGCGGCACCCGTGAAGGCGAAGAGTGCGCCGCCCGCGAAGAAAGCTGCGTCGCCCGCGAAAAAGGCCGCTCCGGTGAAGGCCGCGGCCAAGAAGCTTCCCGTGCCGGCCAAGAAGGCGGTCAAGAAGGCGGCGCCCGCGAAAAAGTCCGGGGCGAAGAAGAAGTAGCGGTCGTCACGAGCCATGACATCGCCTTCGGTGGAGAGTTCCGGGAATGCGGAAGCGCCCAAGGCGTTCCGCGTCCTCGTGGTCGACGACGATGCGACGGTGTGCGCGATGATCGTCACCTTCCTGAATTCGCGCGGCCATGAGGCGGTCGGCGCTGTCTCTGGGGCAGAGGCGCTGAAGCACCTCGAGTCCGAGTACTTCGACGTGCTCCTCTGCGACGTACGCATGCCGGGTATGTCGGGGCTCGATCTGCTGACGTCAGCGCTGGACATCGTGCCGGGAATTCCTGTGCTGATGCTTTCCGGTGCGAGCGACGTGGGTACCGCGCGGGACGCGCTGCACCGCGGCGCGATGGATTTTCTTGTCAAGCCGGTGGCGCTGGACGAGCTCGACCGATCCGTGGGTGCGGCGGCGCGCCGGCGTCGCACCCTGACCGCCTCCGAGAACGCCGCCATGGAGAACGTCGAGCTGCATGGCGGCCCGCTCGACAAGCGTCGCGTGCGCATTGAAGACAGCAGGTTCCGCCTGTGGGTCGTGAACCAGGTGGATGGACGGCACGTGTGGGCGGCCATCGAGACGCCCACGACGCTCGACCACGGCAGCACGCTCCTGGGCGCGTACGCCTACTCGACGGCGGACAACGCGATGCACTGGGAACCGGCGAACGGGTAGTCGTACGGTTGCGAAGCCATTGTCCACGCGGATATTCGCAACTCAGCTCGCAGGCGTTTCACGCATCACGTATACCCACATGCATCCCACGAGGAAGGTCATGATCTACCACGCTCGTATCTGGGCGACCGCTGGCATTGCAGGAGCCGTGCTGCTCGGCGGTTGTTCGAGCACGCCGTCTTCCGTAATGCAGTCCATGCCCATGCCAGCCAGCCTGGCGGCGAACACCCTGTCGCCCGCGGAGCAGAGCGCCGGATGGCGTCTCCTGTTCGACGGGACGAACCTGAATTCGTGGCGCGGCTACAGGGAAGCCAACATTCCTTCCGGGTGGCATGTCGCGAACGGCGAGCTCACGAAGGAGCGTCCAGTCGAGGACATCGTCTCGAAGGAGGAGTTCGGCGACTTCGAGCTCCAGATGGACTGGAAGATTGGTGAGGCCGGCAACAGCGGCATCTTCTATCGCGGGTCCGAGGAGTTCGACAAGATCTACTGGACCGCGCCGGAGTATCAGCTGCTGGACGACATCAAGGCGGAGGACAACAAGACGCGGCTCACCTGCGCCGGCGCCGCGTATGGGCTCTATGCGTCACCGATCGGCCACCTGAATCCGGTGGGCACCTGGAACACGACGCGTATCGTGGCGAAGGGTGCGCACATCGAGCACTGGCTGAACGGCTACAAGCTGCTCGAGTACGAAATGTGGAGCCCGGATTGGGAGGCGAAGGTGAAGGCCAGCAAGTTCGCGGCGTGGCCGAAGTATGGTCGTCTGCGGTCGGGGCACCTCGCCATGCAGGGCGATCACAATGGAGTGCTGTCGTTTCGCAACATGAAGATTCGCGTGCTCTAAAAACACGAAAGCGGAACTGCAAACTTACCGCAGAGGGCGCAGAGGAACGGCAACAGCCGCAGAGGGCGCAAAGAAAGGCATGAAGATTCTTGCCGTCTCTGCCGTCTCTGCCGTCTCTGCGGCCTCTGCGGCTGTTTCTCTTACTCCTCCGCGCCCTCTGCGGTAATGCTGTTCAGGTCTCCATGGCCGTCAATCATCAGCCATGGCACGCTGCGTCTCCGGCATGGTGCTGTAAACCACCAACGACATCGCCACGCAAGTCGTGACGTACCAGAAGTACCACGTCTCGTGGCCTGCGTTCTTGGCCCACAGCGCGATGTACTCCGCCGTGCCGCCGAAGATCGCCACCGTCACCGCATAGGGCAGCGCGACGCCCAGCGCGCGGATTTCCGTGGGGAATAGCTCGGCCTTGACCACCGCATTGATCGCCGTATATCCGCTCACGGCGATCAATGCCGCCGTGAGGAGCAGGAAGGCGTTTGTCTCATCGCGGGTGGCCGCGAGTGCGGTCATCAACGGCACCGTCCCCAGCGTGCCGACAATGCCAAAGGTGATGAGCACCGGCTTCCGTCCAATGTGATCCGAGATAAAGCCGACAAGCGGCTGGATGAGCATGAAGACGAGCAGCGTCAACGCAGAGATGCGCGACGCGTCGGGTTTGCTCCAGCCGCCGGTGTTCACGAGAAATTTCTGCGCGTACGTGGTGAAGGTGTAGAACGCCACCGTTCCTCCCGCCGTCAATCCGACGACGGTCGCAATCTGTCGCGGGTACTGGAGCAGTTCACGAAGGCGCGCGCGCGCGGCGGCCGGCTTGCTGCCGGCGATTGAGGAACGAAAGGCCGGCGTCTCCTCGATACCGCGCCTGATCCAGAGCGCCGCCACGGCCAGCGCCGCACCGATCGCGAACGGGACACGCCAGCCCCAACTCTCCAGCGCCGCGTTGCCGAGCTGACGTTGCAGCACCAGGAGCACCACGAGCGCGATGAGCTGGCCACTCACCAGCGTGACATACTGAAAGCTCGAGTAAAAGCCGCGGCGACGTTGGCCGGCCATCTCGCTGAGGTACGTCGCACTCGCACCGTATTCGCCACCAACACTCACGCCCTGCAGCAGGCGCGCGAGGATCAACAGCACCGGCGCGAAGATGCCGATGCTCGCATAGCCGGGTGTCACCGCGATCATCAACGACCCGAAGCACATCAGCAACACCGAGATGCTGAGCGCCGCCCGGCGCCCGTGCCGATCTGCATAGCGGCCCATCAACCAGCCGCCCACGGGGCGCATGAGAAAGCCGACCGCGAACACCGCCGCCGCGTTCAGCAGTTGGGCGGTCTGGCTCGCGGGCGGAAAGAAGACCTTCGCGAAGTACAGCGAGAACGCCGAGTAGACGTACCAGTCGTACCACTCGACGAGATTGCCGACCGAGCCGCCAAGAATCGACTTCAGCCGCTGATTCATTGCGGGCGAGACTGCCGGTTCGCGCGCTTCACGAAGTCGCCGATGAGCGCCGCGAAAGCATTGGGATCGTCATAGGGAAGCGCATGTGCGGCCGTCGGCACGACGGACAGCGTCGCACCCGCTGCGCCACGTGATGACATACCCACGAGCCGAGCGGCGTCGGCGGCCCAGGCGACGGTGACGACCGGGTCGCGAGCGCCGCACACGATGATCGTTGGGGCTCCAATTAGTGGCAGCTTCTCCTCGATCCGATCGGCAAGCGCGGAACGCAGCGTGGCGAGAAAACGCAGTGGCCCCACCCGGAAGTAATCGCGCAAGACGACCAGCGCGAGCCGCCAAGGCTCATGGGGGATGTCGGCCAGGAAGCGCAGGAACACGCCCATGATGGTGCGGTGCGCCGGATCCATCGTTGGCGCGTTGAGCACGAGGCCGACGACTCGCATCGGATCGCGCTGGGCGAGCTCGACGATTACCTGACAACCGAATGAATTGCCGATGAAAATGGCGGGACCGATCCCGCGGACGTCCAACCAATCGATGAGCGCTCCGGCCAGCCCCTGAGTGTCGAGCACTGTGGTGGGCGTGCCGCTGCGTCCGAATCCGGGAAGGTCGATGCCGACCAAGGGATGCTCGTTCGCCAGCACCCGCATGGTCGGTTCGAGATAGCGGACCGATGCGCCCAGACCATGCACGAAGACGAGTCGGGTGCGCCCGTCGGCAAAGGTGCGGGTGGACACGCGAGCATGAACGCTGACGCCGTTCACGACATCATACGTCGATACGAGTGGCTCGGCTGTCGATACGAGTGGCTCGGCGGCGACGGGCATGGTCATCGGTGCACTATATCGCGAATCAGCCGGGGTTGCACGTGCCGGCGCACCTATCGAGGGTCGCATGTCGCCGGTATGCTATGTACGTGACCATACACGGGAACGACAAGCAGAAGTTGACGCGTCGGGAGCTGCTCCAGGCCGCTGGTGTCACCGTCGGTATTGCGCTCGCCGCGCCGGTCACCGGGCTTCTCGCACAAGCCGTAGCCACGCCGGCGCCGGGCCAGGGGCCGGCGATCCCTGTGGATGCGACGAAAGTGCCGGGCCTCCCATCGGGCCCACTCGGCGAGCGCTCCCCGTTCGAGAAGCCCGCACTCGCACCACTCGGCATCACTACCGGCGCGACGAATACGCCGCACCAGAACCTGCGCGGTACGATCACGCCGTCGGATCTCCACTTCCAGCGGCACCACAACGGTATTGCGCTGATCAATCCGGCGAAGTACAGCCTGACGATTCACGGGCTGGTCGACCGGCCGCTCGCGTTTTCGCTCGATGAGTTGAAGCGATTCCCTTCGGAGACACACACCTGCTTCATCGAGTGCTCAGGGAACGGACGCGGTGCGTATCGTGCGCCGAAGCCCACGATGACGCCGCAGGATGTCGACGGCCTCACCAGCAACTCCGAGTGGACCGGAGTGCTGGTGTCGACCTTGCTGCGCGAGGTCGGCGTGAAGGCGTCGGCCAAATGGGTACTCGCCGAAGGCGGAGACGCCGCCGTGCTCTCCCGGAGCGTTCCAATGGAGAAGATGCTCGGCGACGCCATGATCGCGTATGCGCAGAACGGCGAGGCAGTGCGTGTGGCGAATGGATATCCGGCGCGACTGCTGCTGCCCGGCTACGAAGGCAACATGAGCATCAAGTGGTTACGCCGGCTCGAGCTCATCGACCAGCCCAACATGTCGCGCGACGAAACGGTGAAGTACACCGATCCGCTTCCCGACGGCACGTCGCGCCAGTTCAGCTTCATCATGGATGCGAAGTCGATCATCACGTCGCCGGCCGCGCCGGAGCGCCTGGACGCACCTGGGTGGCGGCCGATCACGGGTATCGCGTGGACGGGGCGCGGGCGCATCACGGGGGTGGACGTGAGCGCCGACGGAGGGGCCACGTGGTCCGCCGCCAAACTGGTTGGCCCCGTACTGCCACATGCACACGCGCGATTCCAGCACATGTGGCAGTGGAACGGCCAGCCCGCCGTGTTGATGAGTCGTGCGCGCGATGAAACAGGGTATGTCCAGCCGACGCTCGCCGAATACCGGAGAGTTCGCGGGCCCGCTACGGACTATCACTTCAACGCCATTCGATCGTGGCGCGTGGCTCGCGACGGCGCGGTGACGTTCAATGGGTGAGTCGTGTCGAATTGGTAGCCTTTTGCGAATTAACCACATGTTGGTGAGTAGCGCACTGATGATCTACAGCTTCGGCTGCGCTCGGGCCGACGGCGCGCCCACGGCACAACACGCCGCCGGATACGGCCTGGGTCATGTACCGAGCGCGGCGCAGATTGCAGTGTTGAACATCGATGTGAATCCGGCGGGTGTCGGGTTGCCTCCTGGACAGGGCACGGCTGCGACCGGAGCGGCAACGTACACGATGAAATGCGCGGCGTGTCACGGTCCGAACGGCGAGGGCATCGCCCCAAATCCGAAGCTCGTCGGTACTGAGCCCGCCGCGGGTTTTGCATTCGCCACCGACGCGAAAGCCCCGAAGACGATCGGCAACTACTGGCCCTATGCCACGACGTTGTACGACTACATCCATCGTGCGATGCCGCTGTCGGCACCGGGCTCGCTGACGGCGGACGAGACCTACGGACTCGTCGCACTCCTGCTCAGCAGGAATGGCCTGATCCCCGCGACCACGGTCATCGACGCGAAGTCGCTCCCCGGCGTCGCGATGCCTGCTCGGCGATACTTCGTCCGGGACAACCGGTCGGGGGGCCGCGTGTTCCGATAGTGATGCCACACGCCAGCACCGAAGCGGAGCTCGCCGTAAAGCTCTTTCCCGAGACCGAGATGGGTCGCCTGTACCGCGCGACGGGCTGGAGCGCAACGCCCCTGGGGTCGCTCTCCTCATGGCCCCTGAGTCTGCGCACTGCCAGCGCGATGGTGCTGCGCCAGGGATTGCCACAGGCGTTGTGCTGGGGGCCGGAGCTCCACCAGATCTACAACGATGGCTACCGGGTGATCCTCGGCGACAAGCATCCGGGTGCGCTTGGCGCTCCCGTCCTGGAGACTTGGGCCGAGATCGCCGATGAGATCGCGCCGCTCTTTGCGAGTGTGTGGCGAGGCGAGACGGTCTACTTCGAGGATCTGCATCTTCGCGTAAAGCGGCACGGACGAATGGAAGACGCGTGGTTCACGTTTTCCTATTCGCCCGTGATCGTCGAATCGGGCGAAGTGGGCGCGGTGCTGGTGAACTGCATCGAAACCACCGCGCAGGCGGAGGGGCGTGTCGCGCAGCGCGAGCGGGACACGTTGCTGGAGCAGCTCAAGGTGGAGCGCGCGCGCCTCGAAGCGACTTTTCGGCAGTCGCCATCGTTCTTTGCCATCCTTCGCGGTCCTGAAAATGTGTTCGAGCTCGTCAACGACGCCTACGAGCGGGCGATCGGCTACGGACGCAGCCTCGTGGGAAAATCGCTTTTCGTCGCGCTGCCTGAAACGCGAGGCCAGGGATTTGACGGCTACATCCAGCGCGTCCGCGAGACGGGGGAGCCGTTGGTCCTTCGCGACCTGCCGGTGATGCTGGCGCGCTCGCAGGGTGCGACGCTCGAACAGCGCTTCGTGGACGTTACGTACCTGCCCCTCATGGAGGCAGACGGCACGCATCCCGCCGTCATCGCGCATGGCACGGACGTCACGGAAGCCGTGCGCGCGCGAAAGGCGCTCGAGGCGAGCAACGCGCTGCTACAGCAGCAGGCGCAGGAGCTCGAGCGGAGATCTGGTGCGCTGCGTGATGCGACGCTCGCCCTCGAGGACCGAACCCTCCAGGCCGAATCGGCGAGGATCTCTGCCGAACGAGCACGTCGCGATGCGGAAGAGGCACGCGAAGCCGCGGAACTTGCCAACAGGGCAAAGGGCGAGTTTCTCGCCGTCATGAGCCACGAGCTGCGGACGCCGCTGAATGCCATTGGTGGTTACACGGAACTCGTCGAGCTCGGGATTCACGGTCCGGTGACGGCTGACCAGGCCAAGGCGCTTGCGCGTGTGCAGCAGAGCCAACGTCATTTGCTTGGGCTCATCAACGGTGTGTTGAACTACTCGCGCATCGAGGTGGGGGCCGTGAAGTACATGGTCGAACCCGTAATGATGGATGAAGTCCTCACGACATGCGAAGCGCTGCTCGCGCCCCAGGCGCACGCGAAGGAGATCTCACTAGTGTATGCTGGATGCGCGCCCAGTGTCATCGCCTCGGCTGATCGCGAGAAGGTCTCACAGGTCATTCTCAACCTCCTCACCAATGCGGTGAAGTTCACGGCGCAGGGCGGCACCGTCACGCTGACGTGCAGCGCGGTCGGCGGCATCGTGCGCGCCGATGTCACCGATACCGGCCGGGGCATTCCGCAGGATCAACTCGAGCGTGTGTTTCAGCCGTTCGTGCAGATTGACACGAAGCTCACGCGCACGAATGAAGGCACTGGTCTCGGCCTCGCCATCAGCCGACAGCTCGCGCAGGGAATGCGCGGTGACCTCGCGGTAGCGAGCACGTTCGACGTGGGTAGCACGTTCACGCTCACGCTGCCGCGGCACCTCCCGTAATCGCTCTGTCGCACCGAGCGCTCGACGTTGGCGCGGTTTGGCGGATCGCTGTAAGATGGTCCCATGAACTTCCAGCGCGCGCTGATGTCGACGGTATGTGTCCTTGGAGTCTCGGCGCCTCTTACCGCGCAGATATTGGGCGGTACCATTCGCGGCATCGTGACGGACAGCGTTCGAGTGCGCCCGCTCGCAGGTGCTCGTGTGTCGGCGGTGCGCGTCGACGCCCCCGAGGAAGAAGCGCGCTTCACGGCGACGAACGACAGCGGTGCGTATGCGTTGAGCGCACTGGCGCCGGGCAGGTACGCCGTCAGCTTCGTGAGCGGGCTCCTCGACTCGCTCGAATTCGGCGGGCCTGTGCATCAGGTCATGATCGCGAACGGTGAGACAGTCACGGCGGACCTTGCGATCCCGTCGGGTCGTACGCTGCGCCGCATGGCCTGTCCCGGGGTCGCGCTCGATGCACATACCGGCGTTCTGTTCGGCGTAACGCTGAATGCCGATCTTGAACGCCCGGTCGGTGGCGCGCATGTGGTCGTAGCGTGGCGCGAGCTTGCCTCCGATACCACCAGTGGGGCGGCGTTTGTCGAACGCTCCGCCGCGGCGACATCAGATGATGCGGGGCAGTACCGACTCTGTGGCATTCCGTCCGACCAGTGGCTCGCGGTGCAGATGCAGTCAGCCGGTCGCGCAGGCACGGTGCTCCGCACGCTGGTGGAGGACGCGGTGGGAGTGGCAGTCCAGAACCTGTCGTTGAGTGCGGTTGATGCACCGTCGCTCGCCAGCGCCGACAGTTCCGCCGCAAAGCTACTGAGTGGAACTGCAACACTCAGCGGAACCGTGCGCACGACGAACGGGCAGCCGGTGACCGGCGCGCAACTGCGCGTGACTGGTGCCGCGTCCAGCGCGCGAACGAACGAGCGTGGCGAGTTTCAGATTGGAAGCCTGCCTGCGGGGACGCAGGAGCTCGAGGTTCGGGCGATCGGATATGCCGAGGTTCGCAGGGCGGTCGAGCTCCGGAGCGGGCGCACGGCGCACGAGGACATACAGTTGCGGCGCGCCGTATCGCTCGACTCGATCAAGGTGGTAGCAAAGCGCCAGCAGTATCCACTCTTTGAAACACACCGGAAGGAGAATTTCTTCGGGTATTTCCTGGATGCCGAGGAGATCATGGCGCGACAGGTGGTGACGGCAGCGGATCTCCTCGTCACCATGCCGCGCATCGGCATTGGTGGGGTCGGGGGGCCCCACCTGATCCCGATGAGTCGAGGTGCCACGCCGAGGTGTGCGCATCTTCCGACACACGCTGGAGAGCTCAACGTCGTCATCGACAACGCGCCATATCAGGGTATCTACGATGTGCGCCTCGACGAGATCGGTGCCATGGAGTTCTACGCGAGTCCGACGACCGCGCCTCCGCAATTCGAGGCGAACTGTGGCCTGGTCATCATCTGGACCAAGGCCATGCGCAAGAGCAGCGATCCGAAGCCGGCGACATCACCGTGATGCGATTCGCAGTCGTAACTCGGTGCGTGAAGTACCGTACCCGGTAAGGCCGCGCGCTACTCCAGCAGTCCCAGTGCCGATTTACCCTCCTGCTCCACCTGCTCGACGGTGCACTGGGCTGGTTCCTTGTCGGGCCGCCACCGCAGCAGCGAGGTACCGTGGCGAAAGCGGCCACCCGAGAAATGATCGTACTTCACTTCCACGACCAGCTTCGTCTCGAGCGGCTGCCACTCTCCCGTGCGCTCGGTACTCCATCGACTCGGCCCTCCCGGTGCCCGGCCAGTAAAGCCCGGGGCCTCGATGAGTGCCTCGAGCTTTTTGGTCACGGCAGGCTTCTCCGGATTCGGCACATTCGACGTAAAGCCCACGTGATGCAGCAGTCCACCGTCGTCATAGAGCCCGAGCAGGAGCGAGCCGACCACTTTGCCCTTTGATGCATAGCGGAAGCCCCCGACGACGCAGTCCGCCGTGCGCATGGACTTCATCTTCTTCATGCCGTGACGCGTGCCCGTCTGGTAGGGCAGGTCGAGCTGCTTCGCGATGACGCCGTCCAAGCCACCACCCACCGAGCGAAACCACTCGGTCACCATCTCCATCTTCGTCGTGGCTGGAGACAGATGCACGGCGAGACCCTCGGGCACACAGGCGCCGACAAATGCCTCGAGCGCCTCGCGCCGCGCCGCCAGCGGAAGCTCGACAAGGGAGTCACCCTTCGCATCCACGAGGAGATCGAACACGATCAGCGTCGCCGGATGTTCGGCCGCGAGCTTCTTCACGCGACTCGCCGCCGGGTGGATGCGCATCAACAGCTCGTCGAATGACAGAGAGCCATCATGCGGAATGACGATCTCTCCGTCGATCACGAATCGCTGCGCCGCGATGCCGCGAATGGTCTCGACGAGCTCGGGGAAATAGCGCGACAGCGGCTTCCCCGCCTTCGACATCAACTCCACCGAATCACCGTCGCGATGCGCGAGGCAGCGGAAGCCGTCCCACTTCGGTTCGTATTGCCACTCCTCGCCCGTCGGAAGCTTGTCGACGAGCAACGCCTCCATCGGCGCGTAGCCCAGCGGAATGGGGAGCGTCACATCACACTCTCCAGGTCGAAGCGCCCGCGTGCTGCGAGCAACGGCTTCCAGAGGTCTCCCATCTTCTTCAGGCGCGCAGGAACGTTCGCGATGGTGAAGTCGGACAACTGCACGCCCTTCTCCACTTCGTCCCAGGTGAGTGGCGTCGAGACCGTTGCGTCGGGCTTCGGACGCACGGAATAGATCGACGCCAGCGTTCGTCCCCACGCATTCTGGTTGTAATCGACGAGAACCCGACCCTCGGGCCGCTTGGCAATGCGATACTCGGCAGTCAGCAACTCCGGATTCCGAGCCGCCAACGTCTGCGCGAGTGCCTTCGCGAACGTCCACACTTTCTTCTGTAGCACGCCGCGTACGATCGGCACGTAGATGTGCACGCCGGAGGAGCCTGTCGTCTTCACGAGCGGCTGCATGCCGAGCGTCGTGAGTGCATCGCGCACGACGAGTGCGGCTTCGAGCACCTTTTCGAACGTGGCCCCAGGTACGGGGTCGAGGTCGAAGTGGACATAGTCCGGCCGATCGACGTCGTCACAGCGTGCATACCACTGATTGAGGTCGATGCAGCCGAGGTTCACGACCCAGAGCAGGGAGGCCAGGTCCTGGATGACCGGGAAGTCGATGATGTTGCCGGACCTGTGCGAGATCGCACACGTCTCGAGCCAGTCAGGATGCGGCTCGGGCACGCGCTTCATGAAGAAGCACTTGCCGAGTGCGCCGTTGGGGTAGCGCTTCATCACCATGGCGCGGTCAGCGAGATGCGGCAGCAGGTACGGCGAGACATCCGCGTAATACTGAAGCAGGTCACGCTTCGTGATCTGCTCGTCCTCCCAGAACACCTTCGAGAGGTTCGTCAGCTTTACGAGGTGTGTGCCGAGCGTGAGCTGCGCGTCGGTGGTGTCCGGGATGATCGTGCGAGCAGGCATGTGGGAGCACGAGGGCAAAAGCCGTGCAAAGCGCTCAGGTCGTTTCGCGCTGGACCCAACGTGGCAGCGGCGGCGGCTCCATGGATTCCATCTGCGCAATCAGGGCCGCCGGCTCCGTGTCGACAACCAGCAGAGCACGATATTCCGGCCGCACAAACTGCTCGGTGACCGCGTGATCGAGAAACTGGAGGAGTGGCGAGAAGTACCCATTCACGTTCAGCACGCCGTACGGCTTTCGGTGCAGGCCGAGCTGACCCCACGTCCAGATCTCGAACAACTCCTCGAGCGTTCCCAGACCACCCGGCATTGCCAGGAAGCCGTCCGACAGCTCGGCCAGCATCGCCTTTCGCTCGTGCATCGACGCGACGACGCGGAGCTCCGTAAGCCCCGTGTGCGCCACCTCGTGATCGACGAGATGCTTCGGCATGATGCCGATGATCTCACCTCCAGCCGCGAGTGCACCTTCCGCCAGCGCGCCCATCAATCCCGTGCGCCCTCCGCCATAGACGATCCGGCGACCACTCTCGGCCAGGTATCGGCCCATCTCCAGCGCCTGCTTGACGTACACCGGATCGCGACCATCACCAGCCGCGCAGAAAACACAAACGGTATGGAGAGTCACCTGTCAGCACGCTCGAGCAGGAGGATACCCGACATCTTCTTCATGGCCGCGCGGCGCTTGGCCGGCATGAACTTGGTCATCAGGCGCCAGAACCACATGCCGCGCATCTCTCGCTTCAAGCGACGCGCTTCCGCCATGGACGACCGGTAGGTGTCTTCACGCCATCCCACGGATGCGAAGAAGGCGGCGCTGTCCGCTGGCCCGAACTTGAATGGCGCGTTGGCCATCTCGCCGCTCCGGCCCCAGCTCTTCGCCATCCACTCGAGCAGCATGGGGCTGGCGATGTCGGTGATCCACCAGCGCGCGCTACTCGTCGCGTGAAGCGCACCAGCCAGTGAGGTGACTTCCTCCTCGGAGAGATAGATGAGCAATCCCTCGGTGATCACGAGCAGGGTGCGTGCGTTTCTTCCCACCTGCGTGAACAGAGCGTCGCGAACCGGTGCGTTCGTCAGGTCCGCGGCAATCGCCTCGTACGCGCATACGGGTTGCTCGTTGCGCATGTGCGACTGCTTGTAGGCGGTGATCGCGGGGAGGTCGACGTCGATCCACTTGAGGCTCCGCGGCAACGGAAGCCGCCAGGCGCGGGTGTCGAGCCCCGCCGCGAGGTTCAGCACCGTGTCGACGCCGGCGCTGTTGATGCGATCGAGGATCAGTTCGTCCATCACGGCGGTGCGGACGATCATTGCCCACGCCATCGCGCGACCCCGTTTCATCTCACCAACGATCTTCACGCCCTTGTCGCCAGCGAGCCGCTCGGCGTGTGGATCCTTGAAGATCGCGTCGAGGCGCGCGGTTTCCATTGCCCGGTAGACGGCGACCCACAGCGCGGTATCGGAAACGCTCTCGATGCTCGTCATGTGGCCGTATCCAGTGAGAGGGGCGCCGGGCCGAGCTATTTGTCAGATGGAAGAATACGGTTTGGACGGCCACTCTGTCATCCCGTCCGCGCATGCCGTGTGGTGTCAGCTCATGTCATGCCTCGAATGACTTCCGCAGGCTCGCCAGTGGTCACGAACTGCACGCTCACCCGCCATTCTTCGGAACAGCCAGGCCTCGCATCAACAACCGCCACACGTCGTCGAATTCTGCATCGATGACCGGATTGCTCCACTCCGCGGCATGGGCAGGGTGATGGAAGCGCATGGTGGCGAGCAGCACAGCGCGCGCGGTCGTCACCGAATTGACTTTCCGGAATGCGCCGTCCTTTACGCCAGCACGAATCATTGACGCTACCAGCGCCACGAGTTCATCGACGTGTGCCGTGGTGATCGATTCCGCACCGGCGGCGAGGGTTCGATAGGCCGCAAACAATTCCGGATCGCCCGAAGCACGATGTCGCTTCACCGCGATCAACGTATCCATGAATCGGCGCAAGTTTCGTGGGGCAGGTCCAGGCGCGTCAGCAATTGCGCGGAGTGGGGCCATCGTTGCGTCCACCCAGCGCGTGACGACCAGGTCGCGCAATTCGGCCTTGGTCGCCACGTGCCGATAGACTGCGGCGTGGCTCACGCCAAGCGCGCGGGCGACATCGACCACCGTCGCCTTCTCCGGACCGAACCGACGAACGACCTGTTCCGCCGCGGCGAGGATCCGCTCTCGCGTGAGCGGCGTGTCGGAAGGCGACACCCGTTAGTGCCGAGCGGGTACCGCCGCCGTGGCGATTCCGTTCAGCTCCGCCAGGATGTCTGTGGACAACGACACTGCACCGGCCGTGAGATTTTCGCGGAGGTGCCCGAGTGACGACGTCCCTGGAATGAGCAGGATGTTGGGTGAGCGGTGCAGGAGCCACGCGAGCGCAACCTGCATCGGTGTGACACCGAGTCGCTCGGCGACCGAGACGAGAATGGACGACTGCAGCGGCGAGAATCCGCCGAGCGGGAAGAAGGGGACGTAGGCGATGCCGCTCCTGGCAAGGTCGTCGATCAGCGTGTCGTCATGACGATGGGCCAGGTTGTAGTTGTTCTGTACACACACGATGTCCGTGATCGCACGCGCCTCGGCGACTTGGGCGGCGGTGGCGTTGCTGATCCCGATGTGCCGAATGAGTCCCTGGCGCTTGAGGTCGGCGAGCACCGTCACCTCCGCGGCGACGGAGCCTTCCTCCACGCCGTGGCCGGAGCCCATGACGCGGCAGTTGACGATGTCGAGGGCATCGAGGCCAAGATTGCGGAGGTTGTCGTGAGTGGCGCTGATGAGCTCCGCTGGCGAGGTCGCTGTCACCCATGTGCCGTCGGACGGGCGACGTGCGCCGAGCTTGGTCACGATCACCAGTCCGGCTGGGTAGGGATGCAGTGCCTGCTTGATCACCTGGTTGGTGATGTGCGGTCCGTAGTAGTCGGAGGTATCGATGTGGTTTACGCCGGCCGCGACTGCTTCACGAAGAACGGCGATGGCGGCGTCCGAATCTTTCGGGGGGCCGAAGACTCCAGGTCCAGCCAGTTGCATTGCGCCGTAGCCGATGCGGTTGACGGTCAACTCCGCGCCGGGGAATGTGAAGGCTCCGCCCAGCGTGGCCTGGTCCATGTGCTGCTCCTGTTCAGTGAATGACATGGAGTAACCATAGGCGGTTGAGTTACAGAAATCGACATCTGTAACTAGCAACCCTCAGCGTCTTGGTGGAAAGGCACAGGTGAGCGAGCGTGATCGTCGTGAAGGCGGCTGCAAGAGCGCTGGGAGGGCAAGCGCAGGATTACGCCTTGCGTACCGGGTAGCGGAGGTGCGTAACACCGACGCCCTGAACCACCGTCGGATTGCCGAGGACGGCTGGCGTGCCGACGAGGTGGTCGAAGAGTCGAACGCCGGAACCAAGCAGCACCGCGGGCAAGTCGCGGTTGATCTCGTCGAGGAGGCCAGCATTCATGCACTGCTGAATGGTGTCAGCGCCATGGACCCCAACCGACTTCCCAGCGGCCGCGGATTTCGCCTGGCTCACCGCACTCTCGATGCCGTCGGTCACGAAATGAACGGTCGAGCCGGGTCGTGGCCACCCTGGGGGGATGTGGTGCGTGAGGACGAACGCGGGTCCCCACGCGTGATTTCCCCCCCAGCCATGGGCGACCTCGAACGTGCGCCGACCGGTGAGCACGGCACCAAGCTCGGACCAGAGGCCGCGAAGGTGCTCGGCGCTCGGCTCGGACACCTTGAACGTCATGGGATCAGAACCGCCGGTGTGAAATTCGACGTCGCCCGAGTTGGCGTACCAGTCGAATACTTCGGCCACACTATCGTTGGCGTCAGCAACGTAGCCGTCGAGCGACATGGACATGATGGCGACCACCTTCGACATTGCCAAACCGTGTTAGAGAAGTGGGGAAGCGTCTAAAGGAATGGTCAGGGTCGGTGTGCAGCGATTCAGCTACCGGTCACCTGTTGGCCAGCCACGATGCGCGACGCAGTTGAGCGATCAAAGCGTGCTCGGAGGTCGCGTTCCTCTGCAACTGCGAAAGTGAGACCGCTGTGGGCGCTGTCCTCAAAGGCACGCAGCGTCGCGGCCGACTCTGGCGCCAATACAACAAAACGGACGCCCTTCGGTGCGTAGTCACGATGAACGCCAGAGATTGCCGTGATGACTTCCTTCCCGAATGGGCAGTGTGTTGACCAAAGAAGTACCACAGCGGGTGAGGGTGCGATGCTCCCGTTGGAGAGTTGCGTGTCACCAACCGCTGAAAGGTAGGAAAATGTCGGCATGGGTTCACCGACTGCGGGTAACGCTAAGAGTGGCTCAATCGGGCGTCGATCACGCGGTGGGATCGGAGCCTCGACAGTTCGCGGCGGGGTTCCCGAACAGGCTGAGAGCATGTCGCGGAAGCACGAGGCGGCTGATCATTCGCATGGGTGCAATGCTCCGTTGGTTGTCGTCAGCTAGTCTCCATCCTGAAACAGCGTAATTGGAAGGAGCAGGAGTCGTTCTCTGCCCTCGAAAGTGGTTGCGCGACGGGCAATTGGCGAGGATCTGTTTACGCGGTCCACCATGCGCCGTGCGTATGGA
>JALYVY010000042.1 GCA_030852985.1 Gemmatimonadota bacterium
AACGACTTTTCCGGTCCATGCGCAAGCTCCTGCTGTTCATCGGCGTGCTGCTCGTCGTGCACGTCGCCCTCCTGCTCGTCCACCCTTCCGGCGCCGCCGCTCCGCCCACCGGCGAGGCAGTCGACGTCGGCGTCGTCTTTGACCTGGGCGGCAGGGGCGACAAGTCATTCAACGACGGCGCGTATCTCGGCGCCGAACGGGCCGAGAAGGAACTCGGCGTCCGCGTGCGCTTTATCGAGCCGGGCGAAGGATCCGATCGCGAGGCCGGCCTCCGCCTCCTCGCCGCCGAAGGCATGGACCTCGTCATCGGCGTGGGCTTCATCTTCACCGACGACCTCACCCAGCTCGCAAAGGAATACCCGAAGACGAGCTTCGCCGGCGTCGATTATTCGCTGGCCCAGGACAAGGATGGCAAGGTCATTCAGCCGCCGCCGAATCTCGCGGCGCTCAAGTTTCGCGAGGAGCAAGGGTCCTTTCTCGTCGGTGCGATCGCGGCACTCGTCGGCAAGTCGAAAAAGGTCGGCTTTGTTGGCGGCATGAACTTCCCGCTCATCCACAAGTTCGAGCTCGGCTACATCGCCGGCGTGAAGGCCGTCTGTCCTGACTGCGAAGTGCTCTCTCAGTACGCCGGCGTAACGCCCGAAGCTTTCCGGAATCCCGGCAAGGGCAAGGAACTCGCGCTGAGCCAGTATCAGCAGGGCGTCAACGTCATCTTCCACGCCTCCGGCTCCACGGGGCTCGGCGTCTTCGAGGCCGCGCGGCAGACGGGCAAGCTCGCCATCGGCGTGGATGCTGATCAATACAACGAAGCGCCGGGCTATGTGCTCACGAGCATGGTGAAGGGCGTCGATAACGCGGTGTTCGACGCCATCAAGCGCGTGAAGGAAGGGCGCTTCAAGGGCGGCGTCTACCAGTATGGCCTTGCCGAGGGCGGCGTCGGCTATGTGTTCGACAAGAACAACGAGAAGCTGATTCCCCCCGCGGTGCGCGCGCGGGTCGAGGCGTTGAAGCAGCAGATCATCGCCGGCCGCATCGTCGTGCCGAGCGTCAAATGACAACCGCCATTCGCCTCACCGGCATCGTGAAATCGTTCGGCGCGGTGATGGCCAATCGCGGTGCCGATCTCGAAGTGGAACAAGGCGAGATTCACGCGCTCGTGGGGGAGAATGGCGCCGGCAAGTCGACGCTGATGCGCATCCTCAGCGGCCTGTACGCGCCAGACGCAGGCAAGATGGAAGTGAACGGTCGCGACGTCACGGGATGGTCCACGTCGGAGGCCATCGCGAGTGGCGTGGGCATGGTGCACCAACACTTCATGCTCGTGCCCACGCTGACGGTTGCCGAGAACGTGGTGCTCGGGTCAGAGATCACGAAGGGCCTCGTGCTCGATCGACGCGCCGCGCAGCGTGCAGTCAACGAACTGAGTGTGCGCACTGGGCTCTCGGTGCCGGCCAACCGCCTCGTCGCCGATCTCTCGGTGGGTGAGGCGCAGCGCGTCGAGATTTTGAAGACGCTCTATCGCGGCGCGAAAATCCTCATTCTCGACGAACCGACGGCGGTGCTGTCGCCATTCGAGGTGCGAGAGCTGTGGGCGGTGCTTCGGTCGCTTCGCGATGCGGGCGGTACGGTCGTGCTGATCACCCACAAGCTCGATGAAGTGATCGATGTTTCCGATTCGATCACCGTCATGCGCCAGGGCGCCACCGTCACGCGCATGGCGAGCGCCGGCGCGACACCGCAGGCGATCGCGCGTGCGATGGTGGGACGCGACGTGGCACTTGCGCTCGACGCCGATTACGCCGGAAGCACCATCAGCTCCGGCTCGCCCGCCACCGCGATGCTCAATGTGCAGCACCTCGTCGTGACGGGGGCGAGACGCACCGCCGTGGTGGATGACGTCAGCTTCAGCATCGCGGCCGGCGAGATCCTCGGCATTGCCGGGGTGGAAGGCAACGGCCAGACGGAGCTCATCGAGGCGCTCGCCGGATTGCGCAATGCGAGTGGGACCATCTCCCTTGGCGGGCGCGACCTGTTGCCGCTCAGCGTGCGCGAGCGCGGCACCGCCGGCCTGTCGCACATTCCGGAAGACCGGCACGAGCGCGGCCTGGTACTCGACTACAGCATCGCCGACAATCTCATCCTCGGGCAGCAGCACCGCTTCTCCCGTGGCATGACGCTCGACTCGGCGCGCATTGCATCGCATGCGCACGAGCTGATCGAGCGCTACGACATCCGTCCCGCCGATCCGTCGCTGCCTGCCCGTGCGCTCTCGGGCGGAAACCAGCAGAAGATCGTGGTGGCGCGCGAGATGGCACGCGATTTCAAGGTGTTGCTTGCGGCGCAACCCACGCGGGGTGTGGACGTCGGCGCCATCGAGTTCATCCATGCGCGTCTGCGTGAAGCCCGTGATCAAGGCAAGGCGATATTGCTTGTATCGGCCGACCTCGCCGAAGTGCTCGCGCTCGCGGATCGTATTGCGGTGATGTACGGGGGGCGGTTTGTCACGGTGATGTCGCGCAGTGAGGCGTCGCCCGATGCGCTTGCGCCCTTCATGACGGGCGCGGAGCACGCCGCATGAGCCGCCGCACGGTGATCGAGGAAGCGATCCTCCCGCCGATCGTCGCGCTGTTGCTCGCCGCCGTTGTTGGCGATGTGCTCATCCTCACCTTTGGCCAGTCACCTGGTGCCGTCTTCCGGCTGTTGCTCGAGGGCACCTGGGGCAATGCCTACGGCTTCGGACAGGTGCTCTACAAGGCGACCACCCTCGTGTTCACCGGCCTCGCGGTGGGGCTCGGGCTACGCGCGGGGCTCTTCAACATCGGCGCGGAGAGCCAACTCGCCGCCGGTGGATTCTGCGCGGCACTCGCGGGGTTGCTCCTGCCCGCGGGATTGCCGGCATTGCTCTGCCTGCCCCTCTACATCTTCGCGGCGGCAATGGGCGGCGGTGTCGTGGGTGCGATTCCCGGCGTGCTGAAGGCACGCTTCGGTGCGCACGAGGTGATCGTCACGATCATGCTCAACTTCATCGTGCTCGCGCTCCTCAATTATCTCACGAGCGCGAAGGTCCATGTCCCCGACACGCTGCACACGCCGGAGCTGAAGAGCGGGGCACTGCCGCGACTGGGCGACTTCATGTCGTCCTTTCACGGCTCGGCCGCGAACTTGACGATCCTCCTCGCTGTCGCCACCGCGATTGGGCTGGGATGGTATCTCTTTCGCACGCGGCAGGGATTCGAGCTGCGCGCCCTGGGGCTACAGGGCCGCGCCGCCGAGTATGCCGGCGTGAATGTCGGGCGGGTGACGTGGCGCGCGCTGGCAATCTCGGGCGCCATCGCGGGGATCGGCGGGTTGAACTACGTGATCGGGTACAAACACTACTACGAGGAAGGCTTTGCGACGGGCGCAGGATTTCTGGGCATCGCCGTCGCGCTGGTCGGGAGGAATCATCCAGCGGGCATCGTGATCGCCGCGCTGCTCTTTGCGACGCTCTCGCAGGGGGGTCTCGCGGTGAATGCATTGGTGCCGAAGCAAATGGTCGACGTGCTCCAGGCAGTCGTGATCCTCGCGGTCGCGACGTCGGTACCCGAGGTGCGACGGCTGCTGCGAAGCGCGCGACGGTGGTCGGACACATGAACGGCTTCGACTTTCTCGCGCAGACGGTCCGCATCGCCATCCCGTACCTGCTCGCCGCGGCGGGCGGGGTGCTGAGCGAGCGCGCGGGCCTAATCGGACTGTCGCTCGAAGGCTACATGCTGAGTGGTGCGTTCTGCGCCGCTGTCGGGAGCTACTATGCCGGCGCGCCATGGGTCGGCGTCATCGCCGCGATTGTCGGCGGCGGTGTGCTGTCGCTGCTCTACGCGGCGAGCGCCATCCGCTTCAAGGCCGACCAGGTCGTTGTCGGCATCGCGATCAACCTGCTGGCCGTGGGACTGACGCGATTCTTCCTGCGATTGATCTTCGACAGCTCATCCAACTCACCGCGAGTCCCGGGGTTCGAGGTGAAGGGGAGCGGAACGGGATTCCTCGCACTCGCGCACAATCCGCTCGTGTGGGTTGGCGCGGTCATCATTCCGCTCGTGTCGTGGCTGCTGTATCGAACGCCATTTGGCTTGCGTGTTCGTGCCGTGGGCGAGCATCCCGCCGCGGCGGAGTCGGTGGGCATTCCGGTGGTGCGCGTGCGGTATCTGGCAGTCGGGTTGAGCGGAATGATCGCGGGGCTGGGCGGAGCCTACCTCGCGCTCGACCAGCATCAATTCACCGACGGAATGACCGCTGGACGGGGCTTCATTGCACTCGCGGCGATCATATTCGGACGATGGGATCCCATGCGCGCGGGGCTCGCCTGCCTGCTGTTCGCGGCAGCCGAGACGCTCCAGATCCAGTTGCAGGGAACCCAGATGATCCCGTCGCAGTTCGTCGAGATGATTCCCTACGTGCTCACCATCATCGCGCTGGCAGGCGTCGTCGGACGCGCCGTTCCTCCAGCCGCGCTCGGGAAGACCACGACGGAATGACCTCCAGCCCTGCTCGCGGATGAGCACAGGAAGCCAACGCAAGCTGTGGATCCTGATGGTCACGGCCTTCATCGACATGGTGGGGCTGTTGATGGTGATCCCGCTACTTCCGTTCTACGCGAAGTCGCTCGGTCAGGGAGGGCTGGTCGTCGGGTTGCTCATCAGCTCGTTCGCAGTGGCGCAGCTCCTCACGGCGCCAATGTGGGGTCGCCTCTCGGACGCCTACGGTCGACGTCCGGCGTTGCTTGTTGGACTGACGGCGTCGGCGATCGCGTATGTCATCTTCGGCTACGCGCTGCGCCTCCCGCATCCGCTCTTCTTCCTGTTCCTCTGCCGACTCGTGCAGGGCGCGGGCGGCGGAACGGTCAGCGTCATCCAGGCCTATGTCGCCGACGCCACGCAGCCCGACGAACGCGCCAAGGCACTCGGCTGGCTCTCTGCCGCAACGAACGCCGGTGTCGCGATCGGCCCCGTGCTTGGATCGCTGACGCATTCGTGGGGCGTGCAGGGTCCGGGTTTATTCGCGGCGGGACTCTGCGTGGCGAATATCGGCTTTGCGTGGAAATTCCTCGACGAGTCTCGCGACATGCACGAAGCCGCACAGTCGAAGGCCGACACCACCAAGGGCGCCCGCTCGCGCGACGCAATCATCCACGTCATCACGCACTCGGCGGCCCCTTCCTCGCGACTGATCTGGATCTACGCTATCGCGCTCGGAGCGTTCCAGGGCGTGACGTCGATGCTGGCGCTCTATCTCTCGGTGCGCTTCGGCGTCACCGAGCGGACGATCGGATTCTTCTTCACCTACACCGGCGTCATCAGCGTCCTCACGCGAGCATTGATTCTCGGCAGGATGATCGACCGGTTCGGGGAGGTCCGCCTGTCACGCATTGGACTGACCCTCCTCGCGACCGGCATCACCGCGATGGCCTTCACGAGGCCCATCAGTGATCCTGCGCACTTCGCCGCGATGATTGGCGGCTTCCTGCCCGCGAGTGCGGTGGTGTGGCTCCCCTACGTACCGCTCGCGCTCGCGGTTGCGCTCCTCCCGCTCGGCACCGCGTTCACTTTCCCCTGCGTAACGGCAATGCTGTCGCGGGTCATTCCAAACAACGAACGCGGCCTTTACATGGGTGTGCAGCAGACGTTCGGCGGCTCGGCGCGCGTGATCTTCCCGATTGTGTTCGGCCTGTTGTTCGACCTTGCCCTGCCGCTGCCATTCCTGCTCTCGGCCTCGCTGGTGGTGTTTACGATATACCTGGGGCTGAACATGGAGTCATATCTCCCTACGCGGGCGTCCGTCGCGGCCGGGTGAGATGGAACAGCAACCGCAGCGCAGCCGTCCACGTCAGTTTACAGGAGAGCGGAACAGCGAGTACAGCGCCCGACGCGGTCACTGGCTACTGACTGCCGACAGCTGACAACCGACGGCTCTGCGGTTGCAGTTTGCTCGTAGCTCAGGCTGTCGTCTGGGTTTAGGACTACAAAGGGACGGCCGCCGCACTGTCTCTCGGCGCCGCCAGATTCTTCTTGCCGTGGTACTCCTTCGTCCACAGGACGATCAATCCACACCGCGCATCCATGCCCAGCGGCGCCGTGACCTCGTCGCGGTAGGCTTCGATGCCGTAGATCCGCTCGACGGGCAGAAAATTCGCCGTAGCATGCTCGGCGCCATCGATCACTACATTCGCCTCGGTGCAGTAGTGGTTTTTCGAAGACGCCCGGTTCGAGACGACCTTCGCGTCGGGACCAAAACCCGAGATCGTGAAGCCGCCGAGGCGGAAGATCAGGTCCGTGACCTGCTGCGGATGATTGCGCTCGATCTCCGTGCTGGTGAGGAACTCCGCGAAGAAGTTGCTCCGCCGGTTCTGGTCGAAGTCGCCGTAGCGGCCCCGCTGTGCAACGACGCGCACCGAATCCAGGGCAACGAGCCGGGTGAGCGAAACATCGTGCATCACACTGCGGCCAACCCGCAGCTCGATGTCGCCTTCGATGGTCGAGTAACCGAGGCGACGCACGTAAAAGAGCTGGGTGCCCGCAGGCAGTCCGCGCAGCGAGTAGCGACCGTCGTTGCTGGTGGTCGTGATGAATCCGCCGCTCGCCACACGAACTTCCGCATCCGCGAGGGGCTGGCCACCCGGTGAGCGCACGATGCCCGTTATACTCGCCGTTCCGCCCAGTCGTGCGGCGGCGATCGAGTCCTCGCGCGCACGGTCCGCCCCAGGTGTGCGCGATAGCTCCTCGAGAGAATCGAGCACAACGATGCTGGGAGCCGTGCGGACGCTGAGGGACAGGTTCCGGACGACCGCGCCCTCCTCTTCCGTCACGAGCACGCGCGCGAGGCCACCGACCTTGCCTGCATGCTGCAGCTGCAGCGAGAGCCAACTATCGGTGGGCACGCCACATAGGCGATACTCGCCGCGCGATCCCGTGCGCACCGTGCCCGCATGCTCACGCCGAACGGCGCGTAGCGACTTCCGATCCACCGTCACGTCAGTCCACGCGACCACCACCTGCGCATTCGGCAGCGGCTCTTCCGTGTCCGCATCGAGCGCGCGACCCGCCACCGCCCCGCGCCCCTTGCCGAGTTTCACGCCGGCGCAGACGGCATCGCGCAGCACGTCGCCGAGTGGAAGGGAGAGATCCGTGTGGGCAGTGGATCCCGCCTCGACGTTCAGCTCACTTGCTGGCAGTGCGAGCTCGAGGGAATCAAGCGTGGCGCTCCCGAGTTGAATCAGGTAGCGGCCCGGCGGGATTGACTCCAGGTGGAAGCGTCCGCGCTCGTCGGGCACAACCCTGAACGAGACTGTCGGCCCGGGCTCGAGGCGCATTGCCTCTACGGATGCGGCTCGCACCGAATGCGTGCGGATGCGATCGGTGACCGTGCCTTCCACGCGACCGGGCGACGCCACCTGCGCCGCAAGCGGATGGGCAACACTGATGAGCGCCCACAGGCCGACGCTCGCATGCCATCTCACTGCGGCCCTCTTGGCCATGACGGCCCCTCTGTGTGCGCCGCGCGGCAAATCTGTCGCGCGCCCGCGCGGCCGATCACACCGTGTCTTCCCTAGGTGCTTTCCTTCTGGTTCTCCTGGAAGCCAGGCTCGCTCGCGAGCACTGCGCGCGCGATCTCGACCATCGGAACCGACCGATCCTGCGACGTACGCTGGAGAATCCGATACGCTTCCTGCTCCGACGAGCCAGTGCGCCGCATCAGGATCCCCTTTGCCCGCTCGATCGTCTTGCGATTTTCGAGCGCGCCACGCGCGGCCAGTGCGTCCTTCTTCGCCACGGCAAACTCGCGTGCGCGCGAGACCGCCAAGCGCAAGGTCGAGTCCAGCACCCGCGGTGGGGTCGGCTTTGGCAGGAAGGCGATGGCTGAGGTTGCCGCGACCTCGCGCTCCGAAAGCACGAGCGACTCATCACCGCTGAAGAGCACGACCGCCACGCCAGGCACCTGGGCCGCGATCTGCTCCGCAGCCTCAATGCCGGAACCGTCGGGCATGTGCACGTCGAGCAGCACCACGTCGGGCACGACGTCTTTCGCCCGCTCGATCGCCTCCCGCCCGCCGTTGACTTCGGCGACCACGACGTGACCCATCGTGTTCAGGAGCTCGACGAGCAGCGCTCGCGCGTTGTCGTCATCTTCGGCAATCAGGATGCGGATGGAGCCCGAGTCAGCCATTTCAGTGAGAAAGGGTGTGTGTTTGCGTCATCGTTAATCTCGGTCCTGTCACACGAATCCCGCAATCTGTGACAGCAAATCGGCAGCGCCCACGGGCTTGCGAAGCGTGAAGTCGCATGCGGGATCCTGCTCGTTGCGCGGTTCCCACCCCGTGACCACCCCAATTCGAAGGGAGGGGCGAACGTCGCGCGCAAACGCGACCAGGTCCCAGCCACTCCCATCCGGAAGCCCGATGTCCGTGACGAGAACATCGAGTGAAAACGCCTCATCCTCGAGTCGTGCTTTCGCTTCCTCTACGTTCTTCACGGCGTGAACGCTGTGACCGTCGCTCTCGAGCAACGCCTGCATGAACTCACGGCTGTCGTGATGATCCTCGACGAGCAGGATGCGCCGTGCGACGGGGGCGCGCTTCGGCGGGGCCTCCACCGGCGCGGATGGAGCCGCACCCGGAGGAAAGATGAGCCGCACGGTCGTGCCCTTCCCGGGCGCCGACTCGATCTCGGCCCGCCCACGGTGTCGCCGCGCAATGCCATAGACCTCCGCGAGGCCAAGCCCCGTGCCGTTGACGCCCTTGGTGGTGAAGAAAGGCTCGAAGGCGCGCTCGCGCACTTCCTCCGACATACCCGTTCCAGTATCGGTCACTGCCACACTTACTTCACTCTCGCCAGCAACCGTTCGTATGCGAAGTGTTCCGCCGCCCGCCATGGCATCCAGCGCATTCTGCACGAGATTGAGCAGCGCCTCGCGCAACTCGCCCGCAATCCCGCGCACCATCGCGGTGGGAGCCAGCGACTCCTCGAGCTTCACGAGGCCGCCCTTCGCCCGTTCCTGCCACAGCGGTCGCGTCATGGCCACCACCTCTTCCACCATCACCGATAGGTCGACCGAGACCTCGCGCGAACCGAGCAGCGGCTCCTGGCGGATGAATCGCCCCACGCGCGCTGCCGTCGCCGCGCCAGTCTCCGCCGCCCGCGCAATCCGGACCGCATAGTCGCGCACCGCCACGGGATTCTCGGCATTCATCTCGAGCAGGTACGCCGCGGCCATGATCGGATTGAGCGCGTTGTTCACATCGTGCATTACGCCTGCGGCCAGCTGACCCACCGCCGCAAGACGCCGATCTCTCGACGCCGCCTCCTGGAGCGCCAGAAGCTCGCTCGTCCGCTCCTGCACCATGCGCTCGAGACGATCGGCCTCCGTGCGGACCTGCTGCTCGAGGCGCGTCCGCTCGGTCACGTCGCGCTCCACCGTCACGGCGCCGCGCACCCGGCGATGAGGATCATAGAGCGGATTGGAGTTGACCTCGATCACCGCCGGCGTGCCACGAGGTCCCCGGCGCACTTCCAGCGTCTCGCCGCGGACGCGCTCACCGCGTAGCGCGCGCGCGGTCGGGTGCTCGTGCACGAAGAGCGTGGTTCCGGTGAGCGTGCGCGGCCGATCGAGCTGCCAGAGCTCGCGCAACGTCTGCGGGCGCGCCGGGGCGTGCTCCTGCTGCGCCTGCACGTTCGTGCGCACCGTCCCGCCGTCCGCGTCCACGACGCGCACGGAATCCGGCAGCACATCGAACACCGACTCGAGCTGCGCGACGCTTCGCGCAAGGTCTTCACGAAGCTCTTCACGTTCAGTGACGTCGCTGCCAGCGAACAGCACGCCGCGGCCGCCGTGCGTGTCGACGAGCGGAACGAAGGTCGCCTCCACGAGGCGTCGTCCGCCGCGATGCTGGAAGGGCACGCGAACGGAGACGACGGGCACTCCACCGGCCGCGATGTCCACCTGCTCCGTGAGGTCGGCCAGCGCGTTGGGAAAGCAATCATAGATCGATCTTCCCACCGCCTGAGGCGCATCGAGGCCCGTCAAGTCGCGATAACGTGCATTCGTCGCGATGAGCGCGAGCGCACCGTCAAAGAGCGCCACTGCGAGCGGCACCGCCTCGAGCAGCGCGTCGAGGCGCGCAAGCTCTCTTTCGTTGCCGCCTGAGACACTGTCGAGTACGGACGTGAGCATGGCGAAAGGTGCACCGGGGGGTGCCGGTCGGACAGGCGTCGTTTCGCGTGCGTTGTTGATCGGTCACCCGCTCCTGGAAGCCCACAACTGAACGGGGACGCTTCCTCGCTGGCGCGCGCTGTCGTGAAATGTCAGTTGTGGTCTTTGCGCTCGGTGTCTCAGTCGTGACCTGAGTTTAGCCGGCGCTCGGTGATCAACCGCGCACCTCGCTCATAGGTGAGGTAGCTGTACCCCCACTCGATCAGCACGCTGAGGCGGTTCCGGAATCCCGCCAGATACATGATGTGCAGGAAGAGCCAGAACCACCACGCCAGGCTTCCTGTCACCTGCAGCCGACCGAAGTCTGCAATCGCGCGATGTCTCCCGATCGTCGCGAGGTCGCCCTTGTTGCGATAGACGAAGGGAAGTCGTTCACGATGCTCCAGCGTACGGCGGATATTGTGCGCTGCGTGCGACCCCATCTGCATCGCCGCCGGAGCGACGCCCGGTACGGCGCGGCCACCCGTCGTGATGGTCGCCATGTCGCCAATGACGAACACCTCGGGATGGCCGGGGATGCTCAGGTCGGGCTCCACCACCACGCGTCCCACACCATCCTGCGGTACGCCCAGCGACGCACCGAGTGGCGATGCCGCGTTCCCCGCGGCCCAGATCACCGTGTGCGCTCGGATCACCTCGTCGCCAACGTGCACTCCACCGCGCTCCACTGACGTCACGAGTTCGCCGAGCCGCACGTTGACACCGAGGGAAATGAGGTCCCGTCGGGCGTGCTCGGACAGCGCCGCCGGGTAGCTCGGCAAAATGCGCGGGCCGCCCTCGAGCAGCGTCACACGTGCCTCCGCGGGCGCGATGCGACGGAAGTCGCGCGGCAACGAGTGCCTGGCGATCATCGGGAGCATTCCGGCGAGCTCCACGCCCGTTGGCCCACCGCCAATGATGACGAAGCTGAGCAGCGCGCGTCGCTCGTCGGGATCGTCCGTCAGCTCGGCACGCTCGAACGCCACAAGAATCCGCTGCCGCAACCTGATCGCGTCGTCGATGCTCTTGAGGCCGGGAGCGTACGTCTCCCATTCGGGGTGCGCGAAGTACGCGTGACGCGCACCGGCGGCGACAATCAGGAAGTCATACGGAAACTCACGGTCACCCTCGGCGATGACGACACGACGCGCCGTGTCCACTCGCTCGACGCCCGTCATGAACACGGTCGCATTACGCTGGCGTCGGAGCAGCCATCGGATCGGCGCCGTGATGTCGGTGGGCGCGAGCGTCGCTGTGGCGACTTGATAGAGCAGGGGCTGGAACAGGTGGTGGTTGGTGCGGTCGAGCAGCACGAGGTCGACATCGACGCGCTTCAATGCGCGGGCTGCATACAGGCCGCCGAATCCCCCGCCGATGATGACAACGCGTGGCTTCAACTTTTCCACCGGGTTACTCCGTGTGCTCGCGTCATGAGGAACATGACGGGAGCGATTGCGAAAGCGTTCGTACCGCGACCGAGTACTCTCGCGTCGGAGAATTTAGTGTGCAGCTGGCCGTCCCACACGCGTCTCCGCCACCACGGCGCACTTCGACGCCGATGCCTTCGACCTGAAGTTTTCGCCGGCAGCGCTCCCCGGCGTCAACGCCGAGTTGCAGCTCGTCAAGCAGGCCGGCTTGTATACGGGTACGCTGCTGGCGTTGAGCGCACGTCGCACGCATGCGATCGGCGCCACCATCGAGGTGCTCGACTCCCTCGGCGCGGCAGCCATGACATTCCGGCTGATCGATGTCACGGTGGTGTCGCAACATCTCGCGCTCGCGGGCCATCGCCTCACCCTGCAGCAGCAGGGCATTTCGCAGCAGGAGTCGCTCTCCTCGCTCAGCACGGATTATCAGGAGGCGTTGCGGCAATTGGCGACGGCAGAGGAGTTGGGGAAGAACCACGTGGGCACGCGGCTCGATCTGGCGCGGGACCGTGCGTCGGACCTGCAACGGCGAATGGACCTCCTGCGAGTGCGGCTGGGGCAGACCGTGCGCCAACTCGGCGGCACCGGTGTCGAGGAAACCATCGTGCTGCATTCCGCGCAACTCGAGGTGGAGACACGCGATGTGGGCGGTCGCGCGACCATCCATGCCGTCGTGCATCCGCGCTCAGGCTTGACGCGACTCCCAGAGCAGCGTCAGGGACGTGGTAGCGGTGAGGCTGGCGCCTTTCCGTCGGCGGCAATGAGGTTCAGGAAGATCCGCGCGGCACCAGGCACCCCCGCCGGCAGCTGTCGAAACAGCGCGAGCGTGTTGTAGACGTACGCGCCCTTCCCCACCGGCGCGATCAACACCGCATTCTCATTCGCCGCTTCCCCTGGATCGTGCATCTCGAAGACATGCTGGTAGTGCGGGTCGGCGGTGGTTGGCATGTAGGTCGACCGCTCCTGCACCCAGTTGGCGAAGTCGGCGCTCGTGATGCGATTCGGCTGCGACATCACGGAGGACGTCGCGCCGATCAGGGTAACGGGCGCGTTCTCCTCGGTGACGCGCTCCGCCGTTGGATGCCGGAGCGACACGGGATACGGCAGGATGCCAGGCGTTTCGATTTCGTTCTGGCCGTACTGGAGGACGACCGTTCCTCCCTTACGCGCAAACTCGGTGAGTCGAGCACGCTGCGCCACCAGGACCGGACTTGCGGCGAATGCGCGCGGCCCGACGACGACGGCCCCGAATTTCGACAGGTCGGCACTCGCGAGCTCCTTCGGTGTGAGCATCGTCACCTTCATGCCAAGTTCGGCGAGCATCGTCGCCACGTTGTCACCTACGCCGCGGATGTACGCGATGGTGGTATTCGCTGGAAGCTTCGCCTCCACGGCTTCCACTTCCACACGAGCCTCACGATAGGAGCGCAGCGGTCGAATGTGCTCGTACCGAATCGGTACGTACCCCGAGGCGAACGTCTCGTCGCCGCTCTGGGCCGTAACGCTCACGACATGGCGCCCCACGGGCAACGCTCCCTTCACGTGGAACACGACGACTGCATCGCTGTACGGCTCCATGGCCACGCGCCGAGTGGTGGAATCGACTTTCAACTGCGCCGGAGTGGACAACGTCACGCTTACGCCGCGCGCCGCAGACGTGGCGTTGTGCAGGTGAACGGTGTACGAGCGCTCGAACGGCACGCCGGCACGCGCGTACTCGACCTCATCGTCGAGGAGCACGCTGATCTTCGGCACCGCCGCCACCGGGCGACGCTGCTCGCCGCGCGCGGGATCGGCGTAGCGATACACGACCGGCCCCGCGTCGACCACGACCGGCACGCCGGCGATGTGCAGATTGACCACCGCATAGCTGTCTGCAACGCGGTCTTCCCCCAGGCCGATATTCTCTGCGGCTGGCTTGCCGCCCGGTGGCGGAATGAAGACGTCACCCAGCCTGCCCTGCGCGAGCCACCAGGGGATGGTGGGCGCCGTTGGCGACATGAGCACCGTCACCTGCGCGGAGCTGTCGGGAGGCAGGGCGCGCGTCCCGCGCCATATCCGCTGGAACGACCCTGCGCCGCTCCAGGCATTCGCCATGTCGAGCGTCACGTCAACGCGGCCCTGATTATAGACCGAGACCGTGACGGGCACCGTATCGCCAACGGCGATGAGCTCACGCGGTGACGTGGCCTCGACGAGCACGCCGGCTGCCGCAAGCAGGGCCGCATGTGCGCGCGCCTCTGCGGTTTCGAGGGAGATGGCCAGGTCGCCAACCGTGCCCCGGCACCCTGCGTCCACGGTGCGCCGCTCGCACGGAAGTGCATCGCGCACGGTCGCGAGCAACTGCGTCAGTCGAGCCAGCGGCGCGACCATTGGTGCGGGCGCCGTGAGGCGCTCGGCCGCGCGCACGCTGGCAATCGCCCCAGGGACGGAGTCGAGCGCTGCGCGCACCGGCGCTGCGATTCCCTCGGGCAGGGATGCACTGCCAAAGCGCGACCAGTCGGCGGCGATGTCCTGAAGCGGCGACGTCTCCTTCTTCAGTGGCTCACTGACGCGCGACACCTCGAGCTTGAGATAGTCGAGCAACGTGCCACGACGTTGGAGGCTGCCAAATCCCTGCGACAGATGCTGCGACCGGCTCTGCGACGAAATCTCCGCGTAGGTCTGCCCGCGCAGCGGACTCAACTCGCCGACGTTGAACGTGACCGTCGCCTCCGCGGGCGTAAAGCGCGACGCGCGATAGAACTTGAGCGGCGTCCACGCGCCGAGTCCGAGCGTGTTGCGCGAGGGGAACCGTACGGTGTCCATGGCGGCGTCGAACGCTTCGCGAGCGAGCATTGCCGACACCTGATGATGTCCGTGCCCGTCGCGCGGCGTTCCGGAAAACACCGCGACAATCACCTGTGGGCGGAACGCGCGGATGACCGTGACGACATCGCGCAGCAACGAATCCTTGGGCCAGTGCTTGTAGGTCTCGTCCGCGGTCTTGGAAAAGCCGAAGTCGTAGGCGCGGGTGAAGAACTGACGTCCGCCATCGAGCCGGCGCGCCGCGAGGAGCTCCTCCGTGCGGATCATGCCGAGCTGCACGCCGAGCTCGTTGCCGATGAGGTTCTGGCCTCCGTCGCCGCGAGTGAGGGAGAGATATCCCGTCTCGACCTGCCGACCGCGCGCAAGCCAGGTGATGAGCTGCGTGTCCTCGTCGTCGGGATGGGCTCCAATGACGAGCACGCGTGCGGTGACGTCGAGTCCAGCGACGGCTTCTCCCAACACGATCGCGCCGCGCTCCTGACTTGAGAGGAGGCGCGGCGCGGTGAGCAGAAATGCTAGTGCGACGATTCTGGAGTTCATCAACTGGAGTGGTTCGTTATTCAGAGTGCGAAACAAGCGCTTCTACCGTAGAGGGCGCAGAGAAAGGAGCTCGCAGAGGGCGCAGAGAAAATCAGCATATCGGTTCCAGAAGCGACAAGGTTCTTTGATGCTTGCCTCCGCGTCCTCCGCGGCTGTTGCAGTTCTCTGCGCCCTCTGCGGTAAAATTACAGTTGCTCCTAGACCTTGCTCGCCTTCCGCTTCTCCTTCACAGGCGCGAGCGTCAGCACCTCGGTCACAATCCGCTTCTGCTCCACCTTGTGCGCCTCGGAGTAACCCTCGGCCGGGCTCGCACGTTCCGGACGACCGATATACCGAATCGTGAGCATGTTCCCCGTGGCCACCCGAAGCTGCGGCGCCACGAAGCTCCACGCGCCCATGTTCTTCGGCTCTTCCTGCGCCCAGATCACTTCCTCGATGTTCGGATAGCGATCCACGATGGCGGCGACGTCCGCACCTGGCCACGGATAGAGCTCGTCCACCCGCACCAACGCGACCTCCACACTCTCCGCACTCTTCGCCTCGAGCAGGTCGTAGTACAGCTTCGCGGTACAGAGCACCAGTCGCCGCACCTCGGCCACGTGCGAACCCACCGATGCGTCGTCGATCACCGGCTGGAACGAGCCCGACGCCAGGTGCTCGATGCTCGAGGCCGCCGCAGGAAGGCGCAGAAGGCTCTTCGGCTGCATCAGGATGAGCGGACAGTGCTCGCTGCGGAGCGCCTGGCGCCGGAGAATATGGAAGTACTGCGCCGGCGTGCTCGGATAGGCAACGCACATGTTGCCTTCCGCGCAGAGCTGGAGGAAACGCTCGAGCCGCGCGCTCGAATGCTCTGGCCCACCTCCCTCGTAGCCGTGCGGCAACAGCAACACCAACCCGCTCCACTGTCCCCACTTCGCGCGGTCCGCGGAGATAAACTGGTCGATGATCGGCTGCGCGACATTCACGAAGTCGCCGTACTGCGCCTCCCACAGCACCAGGTCGTTCTCCGTCGCCGTGCTGAATCCGTACTCGAAGCCCATCACCGCCGTTTCCGACAGGGGGCTGTTGTAGATCTCGAAGGGGCCGGTCGCACCGGGAATGTTGGCCAGCGGCGTGTATGTCCCGCCCTTCTCCACGTCGTGCAACACCGCGTTGCGATGCGCAAACGTCCCACACTCCGCATCCTGTCCGCTGAGACGCACACCGACGCCGCGCTGGAGCAATGTGCCAAACGCCAGCGCCTCCGCGTGCCCCCAGTCGATGAGCCCCTTGTGCAACGCGTCGCGACGGCGCTCGATGACCTTCAGCAGTTTTGGCGGCCCCGAGAAGTCGGCGGGCCACGTAAGCAGCTGCGTGTTCAGTGCTTCCAACTCGACGGCCGGCACACCGGTTTCCGGATCCGTGATCTCCTCCACCACCGGATGCGCCTTCGCGCCGCGCGCGGGCGTACCCTCAATCGTCTCCGACGCCTTCATTTCGCGATACAGCGCCGCAAGCTTGTCGCCGAACTCGGTGTCGATCGCCTTGACCTCGGCTTCCGTGAGCAATCGCTCGCGCACGAGCCGAGCGCCCCAGACTTCCCGCGGCGTGGGATGGGCGCGGATGGCCTCGTACAGCTTCGGCTGCGTGAAGAAGGGCTCGTCCGTTTCGTTGTGCCCCCAACGGCGATATCCCACGACGTCGATCAGCACATCCTTCGCGAACTTGTCGCGATACGCCACCGCAAGTCGCACTGCAACGAGGCACGCTTCGGCATCATCGGCGTTCACGTGCAGCACCGGCACCTCGAAGCCCGTGGCCGGGTCGCTGGCATAGCGGGTCGATCGCGCGTCGATGGGGTCCGTCGTGAAGCCCACCTGATTGTTCACGATCAGGTGCATCGTCCCGCCGACATGGTAGCCCTTGAGCCGCGACAGGTTGAACGTCTCGGGCACCACGCCCTCGCCGGGAAACGCCGAGTCGCCGTGGATGCAGAGCGGCAGCGCGATGCGCTCGTCACGTCCCCCTGGCGCGCCGACTACCCGCTGCTTCGCGCGCGCAATGCCCGCCATGATCGGGTTCACGAATTCGAGATGACTCGGATTCGGCACGAGCTCGATCGACACCGTCCTGTCGCCGACGGTCCGTTGATTCGTGAAGCCGAGGTGGTATTTCACGTCGCCGGTGCTGCTGTACGCGCTGGCGTCGCCCTGTCGTCCCTCGAACTCGCCGAACATCTCGACGTACGACATGCCCATCACATGCACGAGCACATTGATGCGGCCGCGATGCGCCATGGCGAGCACGACTTCGCGCGCGCCGCCGTTCGCACTGCGCGCGATCGTCTCGTCAAGCATCGGGATGAGGATGTCGTTGCCTTCGATCGAGAACCGCTTGTAGCCCTTGTACGCCCGCTCCAGGAATCGTTCGAGGCCGTCCACCTCGGTGAGCCGCTTCAGCACCGCGATCTTCTCGTCCCCCGTGAGCGGATGCGTGACCGAGCCCTCTTCCATGTTCTGGCGGAACCAGGCACGCTCGTCCTCGCTGCCCAGATGCGTGAACTCGAGGGCGATGCTGCTGCAGTAGACGTCGCGTAGCCGCTGCATGACATCCGCCGCAGTGCCCACGGAATATCCCAGCGCCGATGCCGGCACGTGCGCGAGATCCTCCTCCTTGATCCCGTGGAATTCGGGCGTCAGCTCAGGTGCGCCAGGAGGCGCGCTGCCGAGTGGGTCGAGCTGAACGGCGAGGTGGCCGTATTCGCGGATTGCTTCCGCGAGCGACGACGCGGCCGCAGCTTTCCGGAGGAGCCGTTCGTCGGACGGTTGGGTCGCCGCATTCCCGGCCAGTGACTCGGCCGTGCGGAAGTACTGTCGCCACGATTCGTCGACCGACGACGCGTCTCGCCGGTATGTCTCGTACATCTCGGCGATATAGCCGTCGTTGAAGACGGAGGTCGTCGGGGGAAAGGTGCTCATGATGCGGAATTTAACGGATCAGACCGGGGGCCGAACAGTTCGGCGCGTGCTGTGTCAGGTTCACCTCTTGCTTGTTTGGCCTGGATCAGATCGTCGCGGTGTGCGGTGCAGTGCATCCGGATCGCTGAGAGTCCACTCGTTTGTCCGAGGACGTCATGAAAGTTGGAACCAGGATCGCACGCATCGTGCTCTCGACTGTCGCGCTCGCCGCGTGCGAAACGCGGCCGTCCACGGGCATCGCGGGCGGCAGCACCGCAACCCTCCGGTTCATCAACGCCACCGCGACAAATATCGACGTCGTGTCCGGTTCCTCGGTTCTGACGAATAACGGAAACCTCGGTTTTGGGGAGCACTCCAGCTGCGTCGGCCTGGACGCCGCCAACCCCAACGTCTCTGTAAGGGCCACTGGCACCACGACGGCGCTGACCGGTTTCTCGCCGACTGTCGCGGTCGGCGGCAAGTACCTCGTCATCGCCTATCGCGACGCCGCTGGAACCACACAGTTCGCCAACTTCACGTCGAATGGATTCACGCCCAACAGCGGGCAGAGTGGCCTGCGCGTCTTCGATGCCGCGACCGGAAGCAACAACTTCGATGTCTACCTCACCGCGCCGGGCGCCGCGCTCAGCGTCGCGAGTGCTACCAACCTGTCATTCGCGAATAGCACGAGCTTCTTCGGTGTCGACGCGAGCACGGTTCAGCTCCGTCTTACGACCTCCGGCTCGCAGACGGTGGTGTTCAACGCGGGCAGCCAGACCCTGACCGCTGGCCAGGACTACATCCTTGTGATCGCACCCCCGGTCAGCGGCAGCAGCGAGCTTCGGAGCTTCCTTGTGATGGCCTGCTGACGCGTATCCCGCCTCGGCGATCGATCAGGTTCTCAAGGCATTCGGGCTGCCGTGCTGGCTTCCACGCGCGCGGCGGTGCACATCTCCGCCTTCATTCCGCGATGAGGTTCGATGTTCGTTCATGCTGTCTACTTCTGGCTCCGCGATGGCATCTCGCGCGAGGATGAGGCCACGTTCGATACGGGGGTCCGCGCCATCAGCAGCATCGAGGGCGTCGGGCATTCATATGTCGGCGCGCCCGCAGTTTGACCGCGTCACAATCAGCGGACCGTGCGCCCTACGCGGTCACGAACGCATCCCCGCCAACGGATCGAGCCATGACACGTGAACCCGCACATCCTCTGTCGCGTCGCGACTTCCTTGCCCGCACGGGCGCGGGCGGTGCCGCGATCGCATCTGGTGTACTGCTCAACGGCGCGCTTCCCACGCTGGCCGGCGCGTCCGAGATCGGGGCCGCAGCAGCGCAGGCGCCACGGAAGGTTCCGATCGGACTCGAGCTCTACTCCGTCCGCGGCGAGCTCGCGAAGGATCTCCCCAACACGCTGCGCAACGTGGCGCAGATGGGGTACGAAGTGGTGGAGTTCTACGCACCCTATCTCGCGTGGACCTTTCCCTATGCGAAAAACGTTCGTACCCAGCTCGATGACCTCGGACTCCGCTGCAACTCCACCCACAATTCCGCGGCGGCGGTAACCCCGGGCGACACCATGATGCGCGCCATCGAGCTCAATCAGATCCTCGGTGCCCGCCACATCATCCTCGCGTCGCCACCTGGAAACACCAAGTCCCTCGACGATTGGAAGCGCTTCTCGGGAGTGCTCTCGTCGACGGTGGAGCAGCTCAAGCCCCACGGGTTGTTGACGGGCTTCCACAACCACCTCATCGAGTGGTCACCGCTCGAGGGCCGACAGCGCGTCATGGACGTGCTTGCCGCCAATACACCGCCGGAGTTCGTCCTTCAGCTCGACGTCGGCACGTGCCTCGAAGCAGGCGTCGATCCCATCGCATGGATGAAGTCGAACCCCGGGCGCATTCGCAGCCTCCACCTCAAGGACTGGGCGCCGGGCGCCGAAGCGGACCAGAAGGGCTATCGCGTGCTCTTCGGCGAAGGGATCGGGCCATGGAACGAAGTCTTCGCCACGGCCGAATCAGTGGGCGGAGTAGAGTTCTATCTCATGGAGCAGGAAGGCAGCCGGTACTCAGAGCTCGAAACGGCACGGCGCTGCCTCGACAATTATCGCAACATGCGGAAGTCGGGCTGACCTCGGTCAGCCGCGACTTTCCCAGACCTGCGGAAGCGCCACGCGAAAGGTGGAGCCTTTCTCCGGCTCGCTGGCGAGCTCGATATGGCCGCCGAGCATCGTGACGATCCGCCGGGAGATGTAGAGACCAAGTCCCGTGCCGCCATGGCGCCGCGTCAATCCACTGTCGACCTGCGCGAACGGCCGGAAGAGGCGGACCTGCTCCCCCGCAGGAATGCCGACGCCGGTGTCCTTCACGGCAAGCCACACCACCCCGCCGGTCAGCTTCACGCTCACCGTGATGCCACCGGCATCCGTGAACTTCACCGCGTTGCCGAGCAGGTTCACGAGCACCTGGCGCAGCTTGTCGATGTCGCTCGTCATGCGCACGTGGGCGCGCGGAAGCTCGAGCGTGATGGGAAGTTTCTTCTGGTCGGCCAGTGGCTGCACCAGCGCCACCGCGGCGCGAACCAGGTCGGCGGCCAGAAACTCCGACGGACGAACGACCTCGTGCCCTTCTTCAAGGCTCGTGAACGACAGGATCTCCTCGATCATGGACGACAGGTGCGTCGTCACCGAGCGAACACGCTCGAGGATATCCAACTGCGATTCGCTGATCGGCCCGATGACCTGGTCGATGAGCAGCTCATGATAGCCGGCGAGCGCCGTGAGGGGCGTCCTGAGCTCGTGGCTCATCGTCGCGAGGAAGCGACTCTTGGCCCGGTCGGCGCTCTGCGCACGCAGCAGCAGCAATGACTTGTGCACGGCGAGCGCGGCGTGATCGGCGAGAACGCGCAACTCGTTGATGTCGCTCTCGTCGAACGAGGCGGCTCCAACTCCCCTCGCCACGGCAATGACGCCGAGCAGCTCCGCGTGCGCCCGTAGTGGCGCGACGATGACCGGACCCACGGACAGCTGGGGACGCACGCGCATGAGCGGCCGGCTCGACGCACCGTAATTCCGCTCGAAGATGATCGCGTCGCCCGTGATCGCCTCCATGAGCAACGAGCCATTGAGCTCGAATAACGTGCCGCTCGCCTCAACGAGATCGCCGCTGGCCGCAACTACTTCTCCCTGCTCCTCGAGCACCCGCAGCACCGCGGCGCCGCTCCCATGACACTGCTGCGTCGCCATCTCGCACAGGATGGGCAGGACCTCCGCAATGTCCGTCGCCTCTGCCAGGCGTCGCGCCACTTCCGTGAGCGCGGCGGGTTCCCCTTCGGTGTCGGCACGCGCTTCCACGATCAGCACGGCATCGGTGCGGTGCACGGTGCACACGATTCGCCGGGCCACGTCTTCGCTGTCCCCCGGGCGGAGTGACGCCACGAAGGTCCGCGGCCTGCCGTCCGCGAACGTCGCGCGCAGCTGCAATTCCGCTGGCACCGCGCTCTCCGCCAGCAGGCCCGCGAACTCGGCACCACTCCTCACCGGTACTCCGAGCCACGACGTCCATCGCGCGTTCGCGTACAGCACACACAGGTCGCGCGCGAGCACCAGCACACCGCGATCAAGGGTGTCGAGGACGCGGGCTGCGTCAGGCGTGTCAGTCAAAGGAGAACGTGCTCCCGCGTTACCGTGCCGCTATCCTGCAACGGTCAGTGCAGAAGGGACGGCGAACGAAAGACCGACGTTTCGCGGTCGACTGGAGCCATGACGCCACGTGGCCGTTGCGCGCCCTCCATGAGGGCGAGCACCTCTTCGCGATTCAGGGCCGGAAGGAAGATGACGCCAGCAAGGCCACTCATCTCCACCGACACACATTCTTCCGGTCGATGCGTCAGGCTGACGGCGAGCACCGGCACCTCGCGAAGGGCCCGTATGGCCCCCCAACCATCGAGCACGGTGGGGCTCAAGAGCGCGTCCTCCACCACCACGAGGTGCGGCTCGAAGGAACCCGCAAGCTCGCCGGCCGCAACGATGCCCACGGCATGCTCGCACTGCACGCCGAGTTCGCCGAATATGCGGCAGAGATGCTCCGCCAGGAAAACGTGTCGCGCTACGCACACCAGTCTCATCCCCAAATATACCTCCAAGGGGGACAGATGTTCACGGCGACCGTCAGCGGATAGGCAACTCTCCGTCCTGGTGGTTCACATCCCATTGGTGCGGCTCGAGGGTTCGGCTTGCATGCGTCCCGAACATAGCCCTCCGCCGCACATCATCTCAGGACGTCGTCTCCGACAGGGACTCGGGTGTCTCTGCGCCCGCTGCCGGTGAATCGGGCTTGACTTGCGAGGTCCCGGACTCCGCTGTACTTGTCCGCGGTTCGACTCCCTCCTCCGCCTGTCGCCGCGACGTAGAGGGCGCTTCCGCCGTAGCAGGGAGTACAAGACGGAACGTGCTGCCCTTGCCGGTCTCCGAGTCGATCTCGAGAACCCCTCGCAACATCTCGGCAAGCCGCCGCGAGATGGGCAAGCCAAGGCCCGTGCCTTCCGTGAGCTGCGTCTTGCCGAGCTGCACGAACTCGTCGAAAATCTTCTCGCGATCCGCGGGGGCGATACCCTCGCCCTGGTCGATCACCTCGAGCACGATGCCACCGTCGGGCTGCGGCATCGAGCGCACGCGAATTGGCTTGCCCCGGCCGAACTTGATGGCGTTCGAGAGCAGGTTGAGCAGAATCTGCCGAACGCGGCGCGGATCGCTGATGACCTTCATCGCCCCACCCTCCTGCTCGATGGAGAGCGACGAGCCGTACTGGTCCGCGAGCGGACGCACCGTGACGAAGAGATCCTCGAGCAGCGAGGGGAACGTGACCGGCTGCAGCCGAAGGTCGATCTTGCCCGCCTCGATCTTCGACAGGTCGAGCACGTCGTTCACCAGCTCGAGCAGGTGCTTCGCCGCCTTGTGCGTCCGGCCAATTCCCTCGGCCTGCTTCTCGTTCAACGGGCCGTAGATGTTCTCGAGCAACAGCGTGCTGTAGCCAAGGACCGCATTGATCGGCGTGCGGAGCTCGTGACTCATCGACGCATAGAACCGGCTGCGCGCGGCCATCGCGCGCTCCAGCTCGAGCTGGCGTTCCGCGAGCTCGTCGTTCAACGCCTTGAGCTCGCTCATCGCGCGGGCCAGCGACTTCGCCTGCGACTGCAGCGCGAGCTCGGCGCGCTTCCGCTCGGAGATGTCACGCACGATCAGCGTGAACGTCTTCTTGCCGCGCACGTCGAGGCAGCTCGCCGTGGCTTCCACCGGAAACTGTTCGCCCGAGGTACGCGCGCCCATGAGCGACAATGCGCTTTCCTTTCCGCTCGTCCCCGCAGCGATGTCCGCCGGGTCCGTCGCATCGGTATGCGCACAAATGCGATCCAGCACATCCTGCTGCAGGAATTCCGGGAAGAAGGCGCGCACGTTCTTCTGCATCGCCTGCTCGAACGACGTGGAGAACATGCGCTGCGCCGCCGCGTTGAACAGCGTTACGGCACCGGCGGAGTCGAAGGTAATGATGGCGTCCATCGCCGATCCCACGATCTCCGAGAAGCGTGCCTCCGATTCGTAGATCTCGCGCATGTGCCGCGACTCCTGCTCGCGCCGGTCCGCCTCGGCGATGAGGTGCTGTTGCGCGGTCAGCTGTCGTTGCTTCTGGTACAGGTCGACGAACACGCTCACCTTCGAGCGCAGGATGTCGGGGTTGAACGGCTTGGCCATGTAGTCCACCGCGCCCGCCGAGTAGCCCTCGAACACGTACTCCTCGTCCTTGCTGATTGCGGTGAGGAAGATGATCGGGATGTACTTCGTGCGCTCACGCGACTTGATGAGCTTCGCAGTCTCGAATCCGTTGATGCCCGGCATCTGCACGTCGAGCAGGATCATCGCGATATCATGCGCCAGCAGCTTCCGCAGGGCTTCGTCGCCGGAACCCGCCCGGACGACGTGTTGCCCCAGTGGCTCCAGGATGGCCTCCAGCGCGAGGAGATTCTCGGGACGATCGTCGACGATGAGGATCTCGACCGGCGGCTGCGGGTCGTCGATGCCCGCGCCACCTTGCCCTGCAACGCCCGGCAGGATCATCGCGCTGGCGGACGGCGTCAATCGCGGATTCACGTCGGATGTCATCGGTCGTCCCGCTCCGGGCTGCCGGCAGGCAGCGAGGCAATGAACTTGGCCATTTCCTCGATGGTCATCACGCGCGCGCGTGGCACCGACTTCACGGCCGCCGCCGGCATCAGCGTGCTCTCCGCCGTCGCGGGATCCTGGATGAGGGCGAGGCCGCCGCGATCCGAGATGCGACGCAATCCTTCGCTGCCGTCCGCGTTGGCCCCCGTGAGCACGACGCCAACGGTGCGGTGCCCGTAGCTGTCGGCCGCCGTGAGGAACGTAACGTCGATCGACGGACGGCTATAGCGCACCGGACCCTCCGTGCTGAGCGAGAAATGACCCGGCTCAACAAGCGTGTGGTAGTCCGGCGGCGCGATATATACCGATCCGCCCTCGAGAGGCATCTTGTCCTCGATCTCATGCACTTTCAGCGGCGTCTTTTCCTGGACCAGGGTGCGAAGCAGGTGGTCAGAATCCTTGTGGCGGTGCTGCACCAGCGTGATCGCCATCTGGAAGGTCCTGGGCAGTGCACCGACGAATGTCCGCAGCGCGGCGAGGCCGCCCCACGACGTACCCACCACGACGAGATCGTATCCGACGGGCGCGGCGGGCGCCATCACATCACTTTCCGGTAGATCTTCTCCGTCCCACTCAGCTTCTCGTAGCATGGCTCGAACTGCGAGAACTTCAGCGACTCCTTGCTGCCGAGCGAAAGGATTCCGAACATGACGAGTGATTCGTAGAACAGCTGGTGCACCCGGTTCTGTAACGCCTTGTCGAAGTAGATCAGCACATTC
>JALYVY010000383.1 GCA_030852985.1 Gemmatimonadota bacterium
CCCATCACCTCCCCACCGAGGTGTGGATCAACCCACCCAAGGACTCAAACAACCTCAACATCAATCAGCCCAACACACTAAATTAATTCCGCCACCTGCAGCAAAGTCATTGACACGCTCCGGGCGGGCACGGCGCTGCATGAAGCGCGCGGTAGCTTGGAAGAGTTGAGGGACTTTCAGAGAAGGCAGCCGCCACGATTGTTTCAAGCCCAGTTCCAGCAGAATCCCGAACTGCCCGATGGGGAGTTGGTGAAAGAGAAATACCTCCGGTATTTCAACTCATCTGCGCCGAGGGGCTTTCGTGCTTATCGCTTTTTTAGCGTGGATGCGGCGTCCTCCGGCAGCGACACGGCGAGTTATTCATCGATCGCGACTGGGATGTCGATTGACGGAAAACACTATATTGGAGACATGCATCGAGGTCGCTATGACTACGAAGAACTGAAAGAGCGTGCATTGGCCTTCCACGCCGAACATCCGGAGGCGTGGTTCATTATTGAGAACGCTAGCGCGGGGACCTCGCTGCTGCGGGCGTTGCAAAAGCACGGTTGCATTGTGCGCTCGGCGTCGTCAATTTCAGACAAGGTCGTACGGTTGGCGCGCGTGCTGCATGTGTTCGAAGAGGGCAGGGTGCTATTTAACACGCGAGCGGATCGGGTTGAACGCATCAAGTGTGCAATCACCGAACTGTTGTTGTTTCCAAATTGCAGATACAACGACCAAGTAGACAGTATTGTTCATGCAATTACGGTCATGGAACCACTGACCAATCCTGGGGGGAAGATTGGGCGCGATCCTCAGGCGGTTGAGTCCAACTAGCCGTTGGGCTCTGTCGGGGAGCTTCGTGTGGTCGCACACGGATACTGCGGCAACAGGAGACTTCCATGCTCAATGTTTGGAGGAGGGGAAGTCCATGGTTGCGATCCATCCTGGGCAAGTCAAATCGATCCCTGTGGGGCGATCGGATGAATAGCATGGGTCGGCAAACTGAAGGAGACGTCCGATACGTCGGTGGCGCAACAGAAACTCCTCGCGTGACGGCGAGGCCGGACGCTACGAATCGACTTGCACCGCCTCGGTGCGCGGCATGCCTTCGGGCGGGAAGGGCGGCGCTTCCCCGAGCAACTGATCGACGAACTCACGCGCCGCTGCGCTGAGCGTGCGCCCCTTGCGTTGAATGATGCCGATGCGCCGCTTCGCGGCCTCGCCGCGGATTGGGATGACCGCAAGCCCGCTCGTGTCGGCGCCGGTGAGCGTGCTCGATGTGATCACCGACACTCCTAGCCCATGGCGAACCATCGCGAGCGCGGTCGCGACGTGCTCGACCTCGTAGGCTGCGGCCGCCCGCACCTGAGCTGCGGCGAGCGCGATCGAGGCGTTGCCCTGGCCGACGAAGATGTACGGAAACTTCTCGAGGCACTTCCAGACCGGCGGCAGCTGTACCAGCGGATGGGCCTCAGGCACGACGAACACCAGCTCGTCGCTCGTCAAGTACCGAAAGGAGAGGTCCGCGACCGGGCGCAGGAGCACGCCGATACCGAACTCAACGTCACCGCCCGTGACCGCCTCGATCAGTTCCGCGTGCTTTCGCTCGCGCAGCTTGACCCGCACGTCCGGATGGAGTCGCTGGAAGGCCGCGAGGTGCCGCGTCGCCAGACCCGCCGCGAGCGACGGGAGCACCGCGAAGCTCAGCACGCCGCGCGCGCCCCGCCCGATATCGCCGACATAGGCGTAGCCGTCCTCAAGGTCGGCGATCGGGCTGCGCACCCGGTCGTAGAGTCGCGTGCCAGCGTCGGTCGGCCGGCAGCTGCGCGTCGTGCGCTCGAAGAGCGAGATACCGACATCGAGCTCGAGTTCCTTGATAAGCGCCGAGAACGACGACTGCGTAACCGCAAGCTGGTCGGCAGCCCGTCGGAACGAGCCCGCCTCGACCGCGAGCGTAAAGGCCTTGAGCTGCCGGTACTTGATGTTCATAGCGCAGCTGATTATCAGTCTAAGGCGAACGAAGGATGGAATATTTCCAAATTGCCACATATCAAGTGCGCCTACACAATCGACCGGTTATCCACACACCCAGAGGCTCCCCATGCCGCTCGAGATCGTTCCGCTTTCCTACACGCTCGGCATCGATGTCCGCGGACTTGACCTGAGCCAGCCGGTTCCAGACGATGAATTGGCCGCGATCCGCAAGTCGCTGCTCGAGCGCGGCGGACTGATGCTGGTGCGCGGCCAGCATCTCAACCGCGAGCAGCACGTCAAGTTCAGCCGTCGTTTCGGCGACCTGGACACGCACGATGCGGTTCCGCTCGATCGAGACCGGCAGTTTCCCGAGGTACTTTTGGTGGACAACGTGCCGCGCGCAGAGGGCGTCGCCAACGGCAAGATGATCGGCCAGCAGTGGCACTCGGACCTGGCACCTTCGTTGCTGCCCGCGGCACTGTCGTTCCTACGCGCGATCCGCGTCCCGCCGGTGGGCGGCGACACCGCTTTCGCGAATATGTATGCTGCGTTCGAGGCGCTTTCGCCGGGCATGCAGAAGCTGCTGCGCACGCTCGCCGCGGTCTATGTGCGGGGACGCAAAGGCGTCACCACCGACTGGGAAAAGGAGAACCGGCGCCTGAACCCACCTGTGTGCCAGCCCCTGGTGCGCGTGCATCCCGAGACCGGCCGAGAGTCGCTCTACATCGGCGAGAGCGCGTGTGCCTTCGAGGGCATGACGCCCGCCGAGAGCAGGCCGCTGCTCGACTTCCTGATCCGGCACGCGACTCAGCCGCGCTTCGTGTACCGACACCGCTGGCAGGCGGGCGACCTGCTGGTGTGGGACAACCGCTCCACGATCCATCTCGCACTCGGCGACTATGACCCCTCGGAGGTGAGGCAAATGGAGCGCACCACCGTTAAGGGGCATCCGTCGGGGCACCTGTGCGCGCCCGAGGATGTCAACCTCGCCACTGCCGCGTGATAGCCTGACCGCGCGCGGGTACAGGTCGA
>JALYVY010000170.1 GCA_030852985.1 Gemmatimonadota bacterium
CGGTAGACCTGCGCGACCTCGACACCGCGAAGCTCGTCCACTTCACCGAGCGATTCGAGCGGCTCGGCAAGGACATCGGAGCGGCAACGGGAACGACCTTCACCTTCAAGCGCCTCGTTGACAGTGAGCCCGCGCTCTCCAACCCACAAGTGATGGGCTGGATCGACGCGAGTGCGGTGGCACTCGGACTCACGCGCCAGCGCATGCCGAGTGGTGCGGGTCATGACGCGCAGGAGATCGCACGCGTCGCACCGATCGGCATGATCTTCGTGCCGAGCATCAGCGGCATCAGTCATTCGCCGAAGGAGCTGACTCGTGCAAAGGATGTCGCAAACGGCGCTGACGTGCTCCTCAACGCGGTGATCGCGGCGGATCGTTAGGCGCTCTCGGCATGACAGGCCGTTAGCCGCCGAGCGAGAAGATCGACCGAGGGCTCGTTCCCGCGTTCGCTCGTGCGGCCGCCAAGACTCAGCGACGCGTCTCGGTCAGGACGATCTGGCCGTGATGAAACGCCAGGTGCGAGTTCCGGCTGAGCAGCACGCTGAGCCGGTTGCGCTGCGGCTCCTTCACGAAATCCTCCTCCGGGACAGACATATGCCTCGACAGCCACTCGGCGGGTGACCACTGCGTGAACGCGTTCCATAGTTCGCGATTCGTGTCGACCAGGATCTCCTTCAGCGCAGCGCTCGACTGCGCAGACGTCCCGCCGCTGTCGGCATTTTCGAGGAACATCGCATCCAGCTCGGGATGGCGCCGCGGACCGATGCCGAGGAGCGGGAGCATGCGATCGTGGACGGCGGCAATGTGACCGAGGAGGTACAGCATCCGGTTGCGGCCCGGCGCGACTCGCACTTCCAGCTGCTCATCCGAAAGGTCGCGAAAGGCTTTCTCCACCCGGTCGACGTTGACATTCCATGCGCGTAGTGCGGCGTCGACAAAAAGTTGTTCCGATGTCATGTCGTTCAAGTCTCCGGTGATGTGGAAGGCGCGGTTGGAACAAGCGTTCGAGGTCTCACCCCCGCGCGATCCGTGCCTCATGACGCAGTGCTTCAAGTTCGCGGCGGAGCGGTGCCCAATACGCTCGGTCCACCGCCATGACCTGCGCCTGCTCCGCGGCCAACGCGGCATCGATGTCATCGTCGTTCAGCGCCGCCTGGACCGCAGGCCGTGGTGAACGTGCCGCCACCTCGGGATACTGAGCGACCAGCTCTAGGAGAAATTCAGGCGAGCGAAGCTCGGCGAGCCAGAATGCGACCTGTGCGTCCGTCACGGCATCGTCGCGCGCAGCTGCATACGACGCGTCGACCAACCGGCGTAACATCGGCCAATCCTTGTCACGCTGGGTCTTCTTCGCGGCCACGAGGTCCTCGAGCGCCATCACGTCGACGAGGAGTTCAGCGTCACCATGACCCGTGGGCAGGGCGATCGTCGTGCGACGCTCCCAGAGGTGGGGAAACGCGTCGACACCACGCAAGCGGCTCATCACATCCACACGCAATGGAGATGCTGACTCATAGGGAATGCTGAAGTGCACGGCAAGCCCGCGTTCGAGATAGCGAGGGTCAAACGACGGCACATCGATCACGGTGGCGTTCAGCGCATCGAGTGCACCGCGCAGCGCGGGCAGCGCCTCGGGCGTCGCCAGCACCGCCAGATCCAGGTCGCGACTATACTCGGCCGCGCCGTACAACACGCAGGCCTGCCCCCCCATCAACAGGGCGCGCACGTCGTACGTCCGGATCGTAGAAAGGACTCGAAGGATCTGGGTCGGGATCACTGGTGCCTCCGAGCGCGTTGTGCCACGCCGCGAGGCGCATGGTTTCGGCCCATCGCTGTTGCGGCGAGAGGCGCATCCATGTCGCGGCTTCCTCCCCGTACAGATCGTCGAGGGTGACGCGTGATTGCCGGTCGGTGACGCGGGGTATCATGAGTGAAAATAGCTCTCTAAATCGACAGATGCTTCGCTGCCAGCTGCGCCTTGATCGACATCTCGGCCGCGAGGAAGCAGCGGTCCTGCGGCATCGCGGTCTCGGTACGGTTGATGACGTCATCCACGAGTAGCCGACCGTACGGCTTCTCGACGCCCTTGCAGTCGATCTTCTGCACGCTCTTGTTGTCGACGAGGAAGAGATGGTCGCCACCGGGCGTGGCGCCGCCGATGTCGACGTACTTGCGAAGCTCGATGTAGCCGTCGGTGCCAAGGATGGTCATGCGGCCGTCGCCCCAGGTTGGCAGGCCGTCCGGGGTGAACCAGTCGACGCGGATGTAGCCCGTGCCGCCATTGCCGCGGATCATGACGTCCCCAAAATCCTCGAAGTGCGGCTTGTCCTTGTGGCGGATGTTCCGCACCTGCGACGCGACGATCTCGGCCGTCGACGAATTGGTGAAGAAGAGGAACTGCTCAAACTGGTGCGACGCGAGGTCCGTGATGATGCCGCCATAGTTGGCGGTGTCCCAGAACCACGCGGGGCGTGACGCAGGGGTGACGCGATGGGGTCCGAGGCCGATGGTCTGGATGACCTGGCCGATGGCGCCCGCTTTCACGAGATCGCCGGCCTTCACCGCGGCGCCGACCTCGAAGTGCTCGCTGTACAGGATCGAGTAGATCCGCTTCGTCTGCGCCTGGACCTTGCGCGCCTCAGCCAATTGCTCGAGCGACGTGATGCCCGGCTTGTCCGACATGAAGTCCTTGCCAGCCTTCATCACGCGGATGCCGAGCGGGGCGCGTTCAGCGGGAATCGAAGCGGATAGAATGAGCTGGATCGTGGGGTCGTCGAGCACCTCGCGCTCGTCCTTCGCGACCTTCGCGTTCGGGTAGCGCCGGGCGAACGCCGCGCGGAGCTCGGGCTCCTTGGCATAGAACGACACCAGCTCGCCGCCGCCCTTCGTCGTCGTGTCGACCTGGCCGTAGATGTGCCCGTGATTCATGCCGATCACGCCGAAGCGGATGCGCGACGCGACACGACCGCGGCGGAGCGTATGGACGGCGGCGCTCAGGGAGGAGGGAAATATCGATGCCGTTGCGAGTCCTGCCGCGAGGCCCGCGGAAGTTTTCACGAGGGCGCGCCGGGTGATGTTGTCCATGTCGCCTGCTCTCCGTTATCGGTGTATTTCGGTGAAACGCGAACATACAGGTGGTGCGGGTCGTGCGCAGGGGCCCTGCAACAGCCTCTTACCGCAGAGGGCGCAGAGAAAAAGCAAAGCCGCAGAGGGCGCAGAGGCGTGCATTGAATATTTCAGAAGCGTCCCTCCGCGTCCTCTGCGGCCGGTTCAGTTCTCTGCGCCCTCTGCGGTGAATGCTCTTGAACAAGGGAAAGACTACCCCCGCTCCGCCATCTGGATCGCCGCGCGAATGTACCCGAGCGCATACGCCATCCCCGCGTGCCATGGCGCAGAGCAGCTCATTTCCGGCGTGTGATCCGGGACGATGACGCCGTCGTACCCCACCTCGCGAAGCACCTTGATCGCGCGCAGCATGTCGAGGTCGCCTTCATCGACGAAGACCTCCTGATAGTGCGGCACTTTCCCCCGGACGTTGCGGAAGTGGACGTACGCGATCTTGCCCAGCGTCCCGTAGTGCTCGATGCTCTCATAGACGTCGCCGTCCCGCATTTCCTGCAGCGAGCCAAGGCAGAACTCGAGAGTATTCGCACCGCTCGGCACCAGGTCCAGCACACGCTGGTACTTTGACGGCTGGTTCACGAGCCGCGCGGTGTTGCGCAGCATGTCGGCCGGCGGATCGTCCGGATGCAATGCCATCTTCACGCCGGCGTCTTCGGCCACGGGCAGGATCTCGGAGAGAAACCATTCGTAGCGCTGCCAGAGCTCGTCGCTCTCCACGCGACGGACGTCGCCCGGCGGCGCGTCAGGGTCGTAAACCATGTTCCACACCATGCCGTTCGGCATCGGCACCTGCGGGTCGATCTTCGACTCGTCATAGACCAGCGCCTTGGCGCCACCGCGGCCCCACGGACCCTTCGTCCAGCCCCATACGCCGGCGAGCGAGAAATTGTAGCCCATGATTGGTATGCCGACGCGACCGATCACCTGGATCGTGCGCTTGATGTTCTCCATCTGGGCGCGCTTGTGCGGACCGTCGAGAAGAATGTCACTCCAGTGTGATGGATCGAAATTCTCGATCGCCTCCCACACGAGTCCGTTCGACTCGATCGCCCGCTTGATCGAGCGGAGATGGTCCTCCGTCCACGGCTTGTCCTGATTCGTCGTCGTGCCCCACCCCATGGTCGGCGCGCCGCTGTCGAGCACCGGGTGCTGCCCCTTGAAGTAGTCCACCAGGTGGACGACGACATGCGACACGCCCGCCTGCTTCGCGAACCTGAAGTTGTCTTCCGTGAGCAGGCTGCGATAAAGGCCGAGACCGAGCTTCATCTAACTACGGGATGATAGGATGACAGGACGATAGGATGATAGGACGATAGGGTGATAGGACGATAGGACGATAGGACGATAGGACGATAGGGTGATAGGTTCTTAAACACCGCTGAACACACTGAAGCCGCCGTCGACCGGAATCACCACACCGGTGACGAATGACGCGGCGTCGCTGCACAACCATTGCACGGCACCATTCAATTCGTCAGCAGAACCGAAGCGTCCCATTGGCGTCTTGGCGATGATCTTCTGCGCGCGCTCCGTATAACTGCCGTCGGGCATCATGAGCACCGCGCGGTTCTGCTCCGAGACGAAGAAGCCCGGGGCAACGGCGTTGACGCGAATGTTGGCGCTGTGCTTCATCGCCATCTCGACCGCCATCCAGCGCGTGAAGTTGTCGACGCCCGCCTTCGCGATCGAGTAACCCGGCACGCCGCTCAGTGCCTGCATCGCTGCCATCGATGAGATGTTCACGACCGAGCCTTTCCCCTGACGCGACATCACCTCGCCAAACACCATGGTGGGGATGACACTGCCATGCAGGTTGAGGTCGATCACCTCGCGATACGCATCCATCGGCATGTCGAACACGCTGCTCTTGTCGGTGCGCGCCCGCTGGACGTTGCCGCCGGCGGCGTTGATGAGGATGTCGACGGAGTCCCACTGCGCCAGCAACTCGTCGCGCGCGACATGGAGCTGGTCGACATCGAGAACATCGGCCTGCAGCGTGATGCACTCGGCGCCGGCGTCGCGCAGTGATGCGGCCCGGGCCTCTGCCATGTCACGACGCCTGCCGAGCAGTGCGACGCGTGCCCCGGCCGCGGCGAGGCCCGCGGCGATGCTGCCGCCGAGAACGCCGTACCCTCCGGTGATGACGGCGATTTTTCCCGTGCAGTCAAAGGGCGATGCACTCATCTGCTTTCCAGTTGAACTGTTCGCCGCGGTCTTGCAGCGGCTCCTGCACCATGTTCAATAGAGATAGTCAGTTTTCCGTGTGCACGATTGGTGGTCGACGGAAAAACATGAACCCTGTTCGCATACTAACTCCAATCACAGCGATCCAATGGATGCATTACGATCCTATCGGGCCCGCCGCTACACGCGCGACGTGGTCCGGTGCGGCGGACTCGCCATCCTTTTCGCAACGCACGCCGACGCCTTGAGTGCGCAGCCCCACAGCGCACCGGCCGGCGCGCTCGAGCGCAGCTTCCTCGCCCCGCCCGACGCCGCGAAGCCGCGCGTCTGGTGGCACTGGATGAACGCCAACGTCACCATCCCCGGTATCGACGCCGACTTCGCGTGGATGAAGCGCATCGGCATTGCCGGCGTGCAGAACTTCGACGCGTCGCTCAGCACGCCGCGCCTGGTCGCAACGCCGTTGCCGTACATGACCGATGCCTGGAAGGTCGCCTTCCGCCACGCGGTCACGCGCGCGGACGCCCTCGGCCTCGAATACACCATCGCGAGCTCGCCGGGCTGGAGCGAAACCGGCGGACCGTGGGTGAAGCCCGCGCAGGCGATGAAGAAGCTGGTGTGGAGCGAGCGCGTCGTGGACGGTGGTCGTCCCGTCGCCGGTCCGCTCCCCGCGCCGCCGTCGGTGGCGGGGCCCTTCCAGGACCTCGCCGCTGCGCCCTCGGCCGCTTTCGGAGCAGGAGGAAAACCCGCTCCTCCGCCGGTGCTCTACCACGATATCGCGGCCGTCGCCTACCGCATCCCCGACGCGGAGCGCGATGCGACACCAGTGATCACCGCGTCGAGCACCATCGACGGCAACGCGCTGGTCGACGGCGATCGTGTCCACAGCGTCGAGCTACCATTCGCGGCTGACAGCACGGCGTGGGTGCAGTTCGCCTACGAGCAGCCGCAGACCATTCGCGCGATCACCTGGGTCGCGGGCGCCAGCGCGCGGACGCCACAGCTTCAGGCGAGTGATGACGGCACGCGCTTTCGTCCCATCGGCGACCTCGTTCGCGGCCGTGCGGCGCAGTCCACCACCACCATTCCTCCAACAACGGCGCGGTACTTCCGTGTCGTGTTCCAGCAGTCGCCAGCCCCAGCGGGGAGCGCGCCTACGCGGGTGCGAGGGCAGCAGATCGCCGAGTTGAGCCTCACCGGCGCGGCGCGCGTGAACCGGTTCGAGGATAAGGCCGGCTGGTCCACGGCGCCCGAGCTCGAGTCGGTTCCGACGCCCGATGCGCCAGCCAATGCTGTGGTCCGAAGGAGTGACGTCATCGACGTGACCGCGCGACTCAAGTCGGACGGCACCCTCGACTGGACACCACCCGCCGGACGATGGCGCTTAATCCGGCTCGGCTGGTCGCTCATCGGCACCACGAACCGTCCCGCGTCTCCCGAAGCGACCGGACTCGAAGTCGACAAGCTGAGTCGCAATCACGTCAGGGCTTACCTCGACGACTATCTCGCCAGCTACAAGAGCGCAGTCGGAGCCGGAATGATGGGCAAGCGCGGCATCCGTTACATGCTTACCGACAGCTACGAGGGGGGATCCGCGAACTGGACCGATGCCATGACTGCCGAGTTTACCCGTCGGCGCGGTTACGATCCCCGCCCCTGGTTTCCGGCGCTTGTCGGATACGTCGTCGATAACGCCGAGGCCAGCGATGGCTTCCTCTGGGACTTCCGGCGCACGCTCGGCGACCTGATCTCCGACAACCATTACAGCGAGTTGTCGCGCGGCGTCCACGAGCGTGGGATGGGACGGTACGGAGAATCGCATGAGGTCCGACGAGCGTTCATCGGCGACGGCATGGAAGTGAAGAAGACCGCCGACATCCCCATGGGCGCCACGTGGTACGGCCGTATCAATGGTCCGGGCGATATGCTGCCCGACATCCGCGAGAGCGCAGCGGTGGCGCACCTGTACGGCCAGAACCTCGTGGCGGCGGAGTCGTTTACCGTTTCCGGAAACACGTATGCCATCGCGCCGGAGATGCTCAAGCCGATGGCCGACCGGATGATGGCGAACGGCCTCAATCGGTTCGTCATCCACACCTCGGTACATCAACCGCTCGACTCGATCGGGCCCGGCCTGAGCCTCGGCCGCTTTGGCGAGTGGTTCACGCGCAAGGAGACCTGGGCCGAGCAGGCCGGCCCGTGGATTGAGTATCTCGCGCGCTCGAGTCAGATGCTCCAGCAGGGGCGCTTCGCGGCTGACGTCGCGTGGTTCTATGGAGAGGACGACAACATCACCAGTCTGTATGCGAACCGGATGCCGGTCGTTCCTGCGGGCTACGCATGGGACTTCATCAACGGGGACGCCGTCCGCAACCTGCTCACCGTGAAGAACGGTCGACTCGTGACGCCGAGCGGCATGAGTTACCGCGTTCTCGCGCTTGATCCGGTGTCGCCCCGCATGACGCTGGCGACGCTGCGCAGACTCCGCGATCTCGTGCGCGCAGGAGCGGTCGTCGCGGGCACCAGGCCGCCGGCGTCGCCCAGTCTCGCTGACAACGCTGCCGAGTTTACGCGGATTGCCGATGCGCTGTGGAGCGAGAAGGGTGGCGCGGGACGAGTGTATCCAACAGTCGAGGCCGCGGTTTCCGCGTTGCAAATTGCGCCCGACGTCGACATGGGAAGCGACACTTCGATTGCGGTGGTCCACCGGACCCTGCGCGACGGCGAGGTCTACTTCGTTGCCAACCTCGGCGACGCGCCCGTAAGCTCGGACCTTGGATTCCGCGTCGCCGGCAAGGCGCCGGAGCTCTGGCGCGCGGACGACGGCTCCATCACGCCAGCTTCGTATCGCACGGCGGGCGGCCACACTGTCGTGCCGGTCTCGCTCCTGGGCCACGACGCGGTCTTCGTGGTGTTCCGCAAGCGCGCCACCGCGTCGTCACGAGTCGTGGCCGAGCCTGTGACCACGACTGTGGCCACGCTTACAGCACCCTGGACGGTGAAGTTCCCGGCCGACCGCGGCGCGCCGGGAAGCATCACGCTCCGGGATCTCGCGTCGTGGACCGACAACGCCAACGACGGCGTGAAATATTTCTCCGGCACGGCGTCCTACGTGACGACGCTCGACGTCTCGCCGGCGTGGCGGGAGGGTGACGCGCGGCTGTTGCTCGACCTGGGCTCGGTGAAGAACGTCGCCGAAGTGCTCGTCAACGGTCGCTCGGCGGGCATCGCGTGGAAGGCGCCGTTTCGGGTGGACGTCACCGACCTTGCCAGGACGGGCGCGAACACGGTCGAGGTGAAGGTGAGCAATCTCTGGCCGAACCGGCTCATCGGCGACAAGCAGCCGAATGTTGCGCGGACGTATGCGTTCGCGGTGAACGATCCGTTCACGGCGACGTCACCGTTGCTCGCGTCCGGATTGCTGGGTCCAGTGCGGGTCATCCGGCGGTCGCATTGATTGGGGAGGCTAAGCCTGAGAGCCCGCATTGTTGCGCACATGGGAACGTGTGTGAGGTATGCACCGGCAGTGCGGCTTCTCGCGCCTTTAGAAAGAAACCAAATCGGAGGGGCTATCCCGCGCGGTGCCCGCGCGGTTGACGGTACGCGCCAACCGCCCCACCCATACAAGCGAAGATCGTGCTGAAGAGCATCCCCGTGGCCGCGATGATGAGCCAGCGGGGCAGGGTGAGCGGAAGACCTGGGGCGCTGGCTCCGATGGCGGTCGACAGGTACCATCCAACGGAAGAGTCGATGAGGCCGCACGTTGCGCCGGCCAATGCAGCGGCGCGGATTCGTCGCGTGGCGCGGGCTCGCGCGGCAAGGAATCCGATCGCCACGAAAAGCAGGAACGACCCGACGGTGGCCCGAACGTACGGAAAGTGAAACGCGACCGACGCGAGTGATGCGAGGACGTCGAACGCGACGACGGCGCTACAGCCGCCAAGGATGACTTTCTGCAGGCGGCTCATTTTGTCACCATCCATCCGCTCGGTCGGCGAGGGTCTTCGCGATCTTGTGCACTCGTACACGCCATGGCTTTCATACCACGTTGACGTGCTGGGCGTGCGCAGTGCGCAAGTACATGGTCCGGGACTTGCCCAAAAATATGGCAGAGACCGGCACACTTACACGGAGGAATGGTATGCGCACGACATTAACGCTCGCGATCATCACGCTGGGGGCATCGGCCGCTGGCTGCGGGATGATGAACAGATCAAGCGGCACCGAAATAAGCGCCGCAAGCGACACGCGGAACAACTGGACCGCCACGTTGGCTACGCCGTCCACGCTCGCAGGCGCCGTGCAGCTGCATGGCACCGCCAGCTGGATGCGAGACGGCAACGATTCGAAGGTCATGGTCTCCATATCGAATGCGACGCCCGGCGGCCGGCATCCCTGGCACGTGCACAGCGGTCGCTGTGGCAGCAACGGACCAATTGTAGGTAACCCCGGGGCGTACAAGGCGCTCGAGGTGAACGGTGACGGCAACGCGAGCGAGAGTGCATCACTCTCCATCCCGCTTCCGTACATGAACGATTACTACGTGAACATCCATGCGGCGGCCAACAACATGGGTACGATCGTCGCGTGCGGCAACCTCGCTCCGCCCGTGCACTAAGCACGCGAACAGCGTGCCGGACTGGCGCCCAGCGGA
>JALYVY010000384.1 GCA_030852985.1 Gemmatimonadota bacterium
GCCCCGCTGCATGGTCCATTCTGCCTTACGCGCGTGCCCTCAGGCGGCCTGCCAGAACCCCGCGAGTGCCCTTCCGTCCGGTGATTCGCGCAGCTTCTCGAACGCCCGCTCACGAATCTGACGAATTCGTTCGCGTGTGACACCCATGAGGGCGCCGATCTTCTCGAGGGTCATCGGCTCGCCGCTCTCATCGAGCCCATAGTAGAGGAACAGGATCTTCCGCTCCCGCGGCGTGAGGTACTTCCGGAATACCTTCTCGATGAACTCCTTCATGAGCTTGTAGTCCGTCACCTCTTCGATCTCGGTGCCATCCACGCCAGCGAACCGCTCGCCGAGGGTGGAGGCTTCGCGATCCGAGCGATCGATGGGCGCGTCGAGCGACACTTCCGTGGACGACATCTGCTTGGCGGCGCGAACCGCTTCGGGCGTCTCCTCGAGCAGGCGGGAGATCTCGTTCTCGGTCGGGTCGCGCTTGAGCACCTGGGCCAGGATGGTCTCGGCGCGGGCGAGTCGGATCAGTTGCGAGTTCTGGTTCAGCGGGATACGGACGCTGCGCGTCTGCTCGGCGAGTGCCTTGAGGACGGCCTGTCGCACCCACCACACGGCGTACGAGATGAACTTGACGCCTTGATCCGGATCGAACTTTCGAACGGCCTTGAGGAGCCCCTCGTTGCCGATGGCGACCAGTTCGCTGAGATCGAGCCCGTGACCCTGGTACTTCTTCACGTAGGAGATGACGAACCGGAGATTGGCGGTGACGAGCCGTTCAGCGGCGGCTTCGTCTCCCTTCTGGGCGAGTCGCGCAAGGCGTCGCTCTTCGGCCGCGTCACTGATCAGCGGCAGTTTCTGGATGTCCTGGAGGTACTGGTCGAACGCTGTGGAGGGGGACGAACGGAAATAGCCTTTGGACCTGGTCTCGGTCACTTGCTCCATACACGCCCCTTACCTGTGCCGGAAGGTGGTCGGGCAACTCCGGCTGCACAGAAGCCGGACGCCCGCGTGAGTCAGCAGGACGGCCAGCATAATGTCTGGGGAAAAACCCGTCAACAGTCAGTTTGCCAGAATGACCTTGTCGGCAGATTTGTGATTACCCTAACTGCTTGGATGACAGGAGTTTGCCGGTTACTGAAGCAATATCGGACTTATTCGACACGTCTCGGTCAAACTGTCCGATAGAGCACCAAAAGCGCCCGAGAACGCCCCGATCGGCGCTCCTCAGGTCGTCAAGGACCTCACGTGGACGGCGGATCCTTCATCTTGGTGCGGCTCGTCGCCATCAGGATTCCAATCCCGATGAGTATGATCACTCCCACCGCAATCCACATGGTAGGCACGTTCAGGAGGTACGCGGCGATGCCGAGTCCGACGATGAGGACGATGAAGCCGATCAGGAATGTGCCGAATGCCGACATGGTGCTCGTCCTGGTGAAAGGGTCGAGCTCGTAATGGGCAACAAAGGGACCAAACAACGAGCGCCCCTCCCTCGGCAGCTACGGACCGCCGACCACCGCTACACCGCCAAGCCGCCCCGTCATCAGGGTATCCGCACGGCCTGCTCTCGGTCGCGGCACGAGCACCGCGGTGCCACGCTGCCAGCCAAATCGGCGCGCCTCGGCACACGTCGGCGTCCAGATATCCAGCCTGTTGCCCTTGATCTTCCCGCCGGTGTCGTCGATGAGGAAGCGCCCGAAATAGTTCCGGCCCACGTACACCTCGAGATACCGCGCCAGCGGGAACATGCGCGGGTCCGAGGCGACGATGCCCTGTCGCACGTAGTTATCGCGACGCGTCAGGCCCTTGAGGCAATACGCCGTGAGCGCCACGGGCACCGGCACGCCATAGCCGAGGGCCGACTTGCGATTGAGCGCCCAGTCACGACCTTCGCCACGGACGATGGCGCCCTCCAGCCGAAGCGTCGCGAAGACGACCGCTGGCGCCAGCATCACGGGAGGCAGCGCCTGCGCAACGTCCGCTGAGCGCCACGCACTGGCCGTGACGCCAACGACAAGCACCAGCACCAGCATCACGGCACCGTAGAACGTCTGTCGCCGGCGCGATCCCGCCCGGCGCGACGGTGTGAGCCGCGAAGGTATGGCGAGTGCACCAGGCGACACGGGAGTCGGGATCGCGTCGGTGCCGGTAGGGGTCGCGGGCGCCGGAGTCACGCGAGCACTCCCCGGACGGCTGCGTCATCCACGGGGAAGGACCACGTCATGGAATTGTCCGCCATCTGGCCGACGCGCAGCGGAAGCGCATACTCGACGGCGCCGGCACGGGCCTTCTTGTCGCGATGCGTCGCGGCGAGGACAGCGTCTGCACTGATCCCGCGTGGAATCTCGACTGGTAGCGCGGCCGCACGCAGGCAGCGCTCGACCTGCTCCGCCGTGCCAGGATCGGCGATGCCCAGACGCTCCGCGAGCCGGGATTCCAGCACCATCCCGATGGACACGCACTCGCCGTGCAACAGCCGGTAGCCGCTCACCAGTTCGATTCCATGGCCGATGGTATGGCCGAAGTTGAGCGTCTTCCGCCGTCCTTTTTCTCGAGGGTCGCCCCGAACAATCTCGGCCTTGATCTCCACGCTCCGAGTCACGGCGTCCAACGTATACTCGGCGTCGCCGGACACGATCGCTTCCGCGTTGGTTTCGAGCGACGCGAGGTACGCTGCATCGCAGATGATGCCATGCTTCATCGCCTCCGCCAGACCCGATCGCCGATGCGCCTCGGGAAGCGTGGCGATCACCTCGACGTCGGCCAGGACGATGTTCGGCGGATGGAACGCGCCGACAAGATTCTTGCCCGCCTCGGTGTCGACCCCAGTTTTTCCTCCCACCGACGCATCGATCATCGCCAGCAGGGTAGTGGGACATTGCACCACCGGCACACCCCGCATGAAGGTGGCGGCCACGAATCCGGCGAGGTCTCCGACGACGCCACCGCCGAGGGCCACGACCGTGGTGT
>JALYVY010000385.1 GCA_030852985.1 Gemmatimonadota bacterium
GCCCACTACGGGAGTATTGTTTTCGGCTTCGCACGCGACAACGCACGCACTGCATCCGGTACAGGTGTTGAGATCGATGACCATTGCCCACTGATCTCCGCCGAAGCCGTCCGGCGATGGAGCCTCGGGCTCGTACAATGTGAGCGGCCGCCGCTTTGTCGGTGGTGGTGACGTCTCGTGCGATGCCGCTGCTGCGACACCGGTCCCAAGGATGTCTTCGGCGCGGCCGTGAAGTGACCAGTGCTCCTGCGTTATCGCGAGATCTCGATGTGCGCCAGTGCGGGTGACCGTAATGCCGGTATCCGCATACGGTGCACTCCAGGTCCTGATTGCATTCACGTTGCATCCCACGCCGCGCGCAGTCGCCTCGGCGCCGCTGCGTCCGTATCCCATTGCAAGCGTGATCGCGCCATCTGCATGTCCAGGCACCAGGATCACGGGTGCCTTGATCGTACGTCCACGCAGCGCGATCGAAACTTCGTCTCCTCGGTCCACGCCAAGTCGAGCACAAAGCGCGGGACTCAGGAGTGCCGCGTTGTCCCAGGTTAGCTTCGTCGTGGGGTCGGGAAGTTCCTGCAGCCAGCCATTATCGGCGAAGCGACCATCGTACAGGGCAGGACTCTGGACGAAGTTGATATCGACGGCGTCGCGGGCACTCGGCGCCGCCAGCCGCCCGTGTGCCGCAGCGATTGCGCTCCAGCGGACGGCGGGCGCGGTCAGTGGCGCCGATGTTCCACCAACAGTCCCGCGCGTGAGTACTTTGTCCCACTGTGAGTCGAGTGAACCTGCGGTTGGATACGACGCATCCCATGCCTGGCGCAGCAGGTCGTGAGTACTCGTCGTACTGTCGCCAGCGACGAGTGCAAGCAGTTGTGCCACGGTGCGTCCGTCGTACAGCGGCGAGATCAGTGGTTGTACCAGAGACGCCGTTCCATCATACGCGCGAGCATCGCCCCACGACTCCAGGTAGTGCGCCGCGGGAACGAACCACGTGCTTTCGCGCGCTGTTTCGTCGTCGTACATGCCAAGGTAAAGCGAATTGCGTGCGGACCGAATGGCAGTCGCAATTTTGAGATCGACGGGCGCGGCGTATGCCGGATTCCCCTCCAGAACAACCAGCGTATCGACGCCTCCGCTATGCAGCTCGGCGGCAAGCGTGGCCAGATCACGGCCCGACTCCCCGGCATGCAGAATGGGTGACCCGGTGTAGTGCACGGTGCTACCGACGTTGCCAACTGCCGCGTTGAGTGCGTGCGCCATCGCGTGTACATCGGCGGGTTGCTGCGCTCCAGCGATTACTATCCCGCGCCCGCGATTCGCCAGCAAGTCGTTTACCGCGCCGTTGACCCACGCGCGCTGGGTGGAGGTGAGAGGAATGGATTCAGCGCCGTTTGTCGTAGTGCCGGCCGGAATGTTGCCTGCACCTCGCGCATCTCCCGCTACAGCGGCGAGCAGAGCAGCAGCAATTCGACCGAGCGCGGCTGGCGACGCGGCAACCCGATGATCCGCGATTGTACCGGTCGGAGACGGCGAGCATTCCGCGACGTACAAGCGGCTTGGTGCAGGAGACGTGATGCGACGGCGCGCGCCGAAATCGCGCGCGTACCGAAGATTGTAGGGACCGGAAGCACAAAAGTCAGCTCCGAGCGATATGACGACATCAGCAGATCGGAAGTCATGCTGCGCGATGACGCTCGCCCCGAGTGAATCGTGCGCGGCCTGGAGTGATGCGCCATCCCCCAGTGCGGAATGGAAATAGATACGACTGTCTGGCATCGCTGTCTGCACTCGCGCCAACATCGCCGCGACGAGTGGCGACGACGTCGGCTCGAGCAGAAGACGCAGGCCCGCTCCGCGTGAGCCAGCACGCGTCCTGATCGTCTGTGGTGAGAACGTATCGGCCAGCGCCGCCCAGGATGAGGTCTTGCGACCCACTCGCACTTCGCGCGCCCGGTGAGGGTCGTAGAGTTGCAGTACAGAGGCCTGTTCGTAGATGCCAGCCGCTCCAAGGCTCGCCGGGTGGTCAGGGTTTCCCTCGACCTTGGTGGGACGACCTTCGTGGCTTGTGACCAGCAATCCCGTTCCGTATCCGCCAAGTGACATCGTCGTCGCGAAATGCTGCGCGACGCCGGGGACGACGTCCGGCGCTCCATGTACGTACGGGAGGATCTTTTCCGCTGGTTCACGGACGCACGCGCTGAGTCCCGCCAGTGCGACGCTCGCGCCGAGCAGCGTCACGAACTCTCGGCGAGATACTTCGCCCGGACGCAGCACTGCAGCCAGCGGAAATTCGCGCGATTCGGCCAACAGCCGCGCCGCCATCTCCTCGAGTTCGCCACCCCCCGTAGCAAGATCCGCGGGTAATGAATGTTTCTGCGGGTTACGTAGCTTGCTCATTTTCGCTCAGCGGTGACACGTCGAACAGTTTGTCAGGCGCTTCACCTGATACTGCGTAACGAGATTGTGCATTAGAATACTGTCGTTACCTGACGGCGGGGTCCAGCCCATTGTTGTGATCGTGCTGACCGGTCGCAGGTCAGGGCCCGGATTGACGTGACAGCTGACACACCAGCCCATTGTGAGCGAAGAGGCCTGGTGAACCTGCGCCATCTCGTCGATGCGTCCGTGACACGTCTCGCAACCGACGCCCTTCTGAACGTGGATGGAGTGATTGAAGTACACAAAATCAGGAAGCTCCGTGACACGACGCCACGCGATCGGCCGCCCGGTCGCGAGACTCTGTCGCACGGGCTTGAAGACGCTGCTGCTGATCCAGGTCTGCGTATGGCACGACACACACTTCTCCGTCGGCGGTAAGCCGGCCCAGGCGCTTCGCTCTGCACCGGCGTGACAGAAACGGCAGTCGATGCGCAGTCCCGTCACATGCACACGATGATCGAACGGTACGGGTTGCCTGATCTGTAGATTCTCGCCGCGCGCCGTTGGCGTGCGCACCCACAC
>JALYVY010000386.1 GCA_030852985.1 Gemmatimonadota bacterium
TCCATACGCACGGCGCATGGTGGACCGCGTAAACAGATCCTCGCCAATTGCCCGTCGCGCAACCACTTTCGAGGGCAGAGAACGACTCCTGCTCCTTCCAATTACGCTGTTTCAGGATGGACACTAGCTAGCGAGTCCCGGTAATTGCCCTGAATCCGTACGTCACGGCCATGATCAAGCTACGGCCATAGTATTCACGCTGTCCACTGAACTGGGCGTCGGAGTTGGCATCGTAGAAGACGAAGACAGCGTTGTTCAGGTTGAGTCCGTGGAGCTCAGCGAGACGTCGGCGTTTACGTTGCAGGTCACCGACGCATCGAGATGCGCGTGCGGCAGAAATCAGTTATCCCCACTCGGCGTGGCCGAGCCGCCACCATGCGAAATGATGCTCGAGCCCTTTCGGGCTGGACAAGCGGCGATTCATCGCATTCCAATGAGCGACACGTAGCTGGCTGCATCGAGCGTGAGCTGCGCGCGTCCGTGCTCCACTGCTATCGCCGTTCCTTCCGTCATCGCCCGCTCCGCGTTCGTGACCCAGACGCGCAACGACTTCACGCCGTCGGGGATGCCCGTGATCGTCGTGGGGCGGGACGCGCCGGTGTTCACGAGGTGCAGGGCGAGGCTGCCTTCCGACGCGTTCCCGAGCGCGGCGCAGTGAATCGGGCGACTGCATTGCATGGGCAGGTGATGCACACGCTCGGGGGTCGATGCAAGCTGCTTGAGATTCCAGAAACGCTGCGTGGGCCTGAGCGTGGTGGTGTCTCCGTAGACGCCACCGCCGGCGAGCAGCGAATAGTCCGACGTGAGCTGCCACTGGAGAATCGACCTCGGCTCGGACAATGCGAGCATGCGCACGTAGAGCTCGATCTCCGCGAGCGCGAACTCCGGCTCGAGAAAGATCGCCGGGTAGCGGTAGGCTCCGGCGTCGGTGCTGCCCTCGCCCACGAGCAGGGGGACGTCGAGACGCTTCGCGGCGTCGCCCCAGAAGATGAGCAGCGAGTCGCTCCACCCGCGCCACGCGTGATACGAGACGGCTCCGATGTACGGCCGCGTCGCGGGATCTTCCATTGCCGCCTTGATGAACCTGGTCGGCGTTGCGTCGGAGACGTCGCCCAGCAGCATCGTGGTCTTCAGTCCCTTGCCGCGCATGTATGCGCCAAGCCCCTTGATCAGGTTGGCGTGTTCCTGCGGGGTCTGCCGGACGTCGATACCAAGGTCGGACTCATTGAAGGAGAACATGGCGGCCTCCACCCCGTAGTGTCGCTTGAGGTAGAGCAGGTACGACGTGAGCGATGCGTAGATCCGCTCCATGCGCGCCGGATCGAGTTGGCTGCCCCATGTGCCATCGGGTGCCCGACCGCCACGCGGTAGCGGACCAATCACGGCCCACTGCGGTGGAAACCAGGCGCTGAGAATGACTGGCGCACCATTCGCCGCCGCGGTGCGCGCCATCTCCATCGCGGCCCGGACCTTCGGGTCCAGATGCGCCGTGTCCCGTGCCGAGGGATCGACGAGTGTGTCGTTGTCCCAGGAGCGCCACGGAAGCTCGACGCGTGCCCACGCGATGCGGAGGTTCGCCAGGTTGTACGCGATGACCGCGGGATCGACGCGCGGATTCTGTATCCGGAAGTTGCCGCCAAGCCCGTCGAAGACACGCCCGGGGTTCGATGCGTCGATCGTGAGTGTGACCGGACTGTGGTCGATGGGACCTGACACCCTGATCGCGAATGTCAGCTGCGCACTTCGACCCGGCTCTGACTTGCCGGCCAGCACGGGAATCATCAGCCGGTGCACGTCTGGAGTATCGCGCCGAGAAGGCGCATCCACGATCTCGACAGGCACGATCGCTTCGATCGTGATCTTCTCCAGCGACGTCGGGTTTTCGAATTCTATACTCTGCGCGGTGACGCGATGCGCGGGGAACGATGCCCGTGAGACGTCCACGCAAACGAACCCGCTCACGCTGGTGGCGCTGTCCGCGGTGAAGCGGACGTCGACCGTGGCCTGGCCTGCAACACCATCCTCGATTATTTCCACGATCGAGAGAGCGCCGAGTCGCGTGGTAACCGTCCGGCGGTTCCCGATGCGCGACAGGCGCGGTTGCTGACGCTCCTTCGCTGTGCGAGCCATGACGCGTCCCGAGTCATTGGTCGTGCAGAGGCTGGTCTCGAAGGGAAAGACCTGGCCGTCGAGTCGAACGCCCTCGACGTTTCCCCACGCGGCGACGATCGCCTGTGCGCCGACAGTCGTCACCGGGATCGCGACGACAATTGCTGCGAGGGTGAGTCGGCCGATGGCGAGCATCATCCGCGCGTGAGCCCCTGACCGGAAATCTCGAACGCGTACACGTACTCGCCGCGACGACGCTGTGGCAGCGTGATCACGAGACCATCGGCGGAGCGCGTGTACTCGAGCGCGCCCGCTGCGCCGACCAGTTCCACGCGCTCCACCTGACCGGGCGCGTTCGCCGTGCCAAGCGCGAGCGACTTGATCGAGAGTTTGCCGCTCTCCGGCCATCCGAGTGCGAACGCGTACACCTTGCCCCCCTTCTGCACAAATCGAATGTCTTCCGACGTGTACGGTCGGTTGCGGCCCTCGTTGAACCCCTGCTCGCGCAAGGGCGCCTGCGCCTGGGTGGAGGGACCCTCGCCGTACACCGCCCACGGCCGGCTGCCGTAGATCGCACCGCCATTCGCGCGCATCCATCGTCCGAAATCAGCGACGAACGTGAGTTCGTCGTCGTCCGGGGTGCCCGACCCTGGCAGCGGGATGTTGAGCATGAGATTGCCGTTCTTGCTCACGATGTCGACCAGCATCTGTGCGACCGTCGCCGCCGTCTTGTACCCGTGACGCGCGAAGAGCGGGCGCGAGTAGTGCCAGTCGCCGATGCAGGTATCAGTCTGCCACGGCAGCGGCACGATATCGTTGGCCGCCCCGCGTTCGATGTCCCACAC
>JALYVY010000171.1 GCA_030852985.1 Gemmatimonadota bacterium
GGCCGGCAAGCCGGTCATGGAAGGCAAGGCCAATCTCTTCAAGCAGTTCTCCGATATCGACGTCTTTGATCTCGAAGTGGGCTCGGAGAATCCCGACGACGTCATCAAGTTCTGCCAGTTGCTCGAGCCCACGGTGGGCGGCATCAACCTCGAGGACATCAAGGCGCCGGAGTGCTTCTACATCGAGGAGACTCTTCGCAAGACGATGGGCATCCCGGTGTTCCACGATGATCAGCACGGTACCGCCATCATCTCCGGCGCCGCGCTCCTCAACGCGCTGGAGATCGCGGGGAAGGACATCGCGCAGGTCAAGGTCGTATTTTCCGGCGCCGGCGCCGCAGCGATCAGCACCGCCGAACACTATGTGCGGCTCGGCGTTCAGCGCGAGAACATCATCATGTGCGACCGCGCGGGCGTCATCCATGAGGGCCGGACGCGTGGCGAAATGGATCCTTACAAGGCGCGCTTCATCAGGGACACGACGGCCCGCGACATCGCCGATGCGCTCGTGGGCGCGGACGTCTTTGTCGGACTCAGTGTCGCTGGGGCGGTGACGCGAGAAATGGTGGCGTCGATGGCATCGCGCCCGATCATCTTCGCGCTGGCCAACCCGGTCCCCGAGATCACGCCGGAAGAAGTACTCGCGACACGTAGCGACGCGATCATGGCCACCGGTCGCAGCGACTATCCAAACCAGGTCAACAACGTCCTCGGCTTCCCGTTCATCTTCCGCGGCGCGCTGGACGTCCGCGCCACGGAGATCAACGAGGAGATGAAGATGGCGGCGACGCGCGCCCTGGCGTCGCTCGCCAAGCAGGCCGTCCCGGACTCCGTTGCCGCCCTGTACGGGCTTCGCAACGTGCACTTCGGGGCGAACTACCTCATTCCTTTTCCCTTCGATCCGCGCGTGTTGCTCTGGGTGGCGCCCGCGGTCGCGTGGGCGGCCGTGGCCAGCGGCGTGGCGCGCGAGTTCATCGACCTCGAGAGCTACCGCGAAACCCTCGAGGAGCGACTCGGCCGCGCACGCGGGATCATGCGCGGGCTCATCAACCGGGCCATGCGCGACCCGAAGCGGATCGTGTTCCCCGAGGGCGAGGAGCCGAAGATCATGCGCGCGGCGTCGATCCTCGTCGACGACGGCATCGCGCATCCGATCCTGCTGGGCAACCGCGAGAACATCGAGCGCATCGCGGGCGACAATCGCATCTCGCTCGAAGGCATCGTCATCGAGGATCCGGCAACGTCGACGCGACGTGACGGCTATGCCCACTACATGTGGCAGCTGCGGCAGCGGAAAGGCCTGTCCCTCGACGAGGCACGCCGCCAGCTCTTCAACGGCAACTACTTCGGGTCGTGCATGGTCGCGCGCGGCGACGCCGATGCGCTGCTCTCCGGCGTCACCATGCACTATCCGGAGACGATCCGCCCTGCCCTCCAGGTGATCGGCGCACATCCCAGCTCGCGGCTCGTGAGCGGCATGTACATGCTCGTCACGGAGCGGCATGTCGTCTTCTGCTCGGACACCACGGTCAACATCGATCCCACCGCGGAGCAGCTCGCACAGATCGGGTTTGCCGCGAGTCGCATCGCGCGCACCATGGGCATCGTGCCGCGCATCGCGATGCTGTCGTTCTCGAACTTCGGCTCCGTCAAGCACCCCGACGCCGAGAAGATGGCGCGCGCGGCGCAGTTGCTGAAGGAGCGGGATCCCTCGCTCATCGTCGATGGCGAGATGCAGGCGGACACCGCTTTCGATCCCGAGATGCTGGCGCGCGACTACCCGTTCACTTCACTCAAGGAACAGGCCAACGTTCTGATCTTTCCGAACCTGAGCGCCGGCAACATCGCGTACAAGCTGCTCCACCACCTCGGTGGGGCAACGGCAATCGGCCCGATTCTTGTCGGTATGCGACGTCCTGTGCATGTGCTCGAGCGCGGTGCTGACGTCCAGGACATCGTCAACATGGCCGCCGTTGCGGTCGTCGATGCGCAGGAACGAACGCAGTCGGTCGAGCCGGCGTTTGCCGCCGCGAGCTTTGCGCCGACGATGTATTCGAAACTCTAAGGTGCGGGCCGGGGGCTCGCGCCACTTCGAGGGACTCACGCTGTGACATCGACCGAAACGACACCAATCGCCGTGCCCGGGCACGGAAGCAGTCTTGCCGGACAAGGGCTCGCCCCCACGGGCAAGGTGCATTGGAACCATCTCGCGCCAACGCTCATCGAGCACGCCATCGAACGACATGAGGGGCAGCTCGCGGACATGGGCCCCCTCGTCGCGGTCACCAAGCCCCACACCGGCCGCTCGCCGAACGACAAGTTCGTGGTGAAGGAGCCCTCGTCGGAGGGTGACGTCGACTGGGGCAAGGTCAATCAGCCCATGACCCCCGAACACTTCGACGCCCTCCGGGCCGACGTACGGCAATACCTCAACGGCCGCGACGATCTCTTCGTGCAGGACCTCTACTGCGGAGCGGATCCTCAGTATCGCCTCTCGGTGCGCTATGTCTCGCCCAATGCATGGCACATGGCGTTCGTCCGCAACATGTTCGTGCGCCCCGAGCTCGCCGCGCTGACCGACTTCGCGCCGAACTTCACCGTGCTGCACGCGCCCGAGTTCCAGGCCGATCCCGCAAAGCACGGCACGCGCAGCGGGACGTTCATCGTCCTCAACCTGGCCGAGCACACCATCCTCATTGGCGGTACGCGGTACGCCGGCGAGTTGAAGAAGGCGATGTTCACCGTGATGAATTACTACATGCCCAAGCGGGACGTGCTCAGCATGCACTGTTCGGCCAATATCGGCGCGTCGGGCGACACTGCCCTCTTCTTCGGCCTGTCGGGCACCGGCAAGACCACACTGTCAGCAGACGCGTCGCGTTCGCTCATTGGCGACGATGAACACGGCTGGTCGCCAGAGGGCACGTTCAATTTCGAAGGCGGCTGCTACGCGAAGGTCATCAACCTGTCGCCCGAAGGGGAGCCGGACATCTATCGCACGACACAGATGTTCGGGACCATCCTCGAGAACGTGGTCCTCGATCCCATCACGCGGAAAGTGAAATTCGAGGACCAGAGCATTACGGAGAACACGCGCGCCTCGTATCCGCTGCCCTACATCGCGAATCACGTTCCCTCCGGCCGCGGCGGCCATCCGAAGAACGTCATCTTCCTCACCGCCGATGCCTTCGGTGTGCTCCCGCCCATCGCGAAGCTCACACGCGAACAGGCGATGTACTATTTCCTGTCGGGGTACACCGCGAAGGTCGCGGGCACGGAACGCGGCGTCACCGAGCCGCAGGCGACCTTTTCGTCCTGTTTCGGCGCCGTCTTCCTCGTGTGGCACCCCACGAAGTACGCCGAGATGCTCGGTCGGCTCATCGACGAGCACAAGGCGGCGGTGTGGCTGGTCAACACCGGCTGGAGCGGCGGCACGTACGGCGTGGGCAAGCGCATGAAGCTCGGCCACACGCGCAGCATGGTGCACGCGGTGCTCGACGGAAAGCTCGACGGTATCGCAACACGCACCGATCCGGTCTTCGGTCTCGCGATTCCGCAGAGCGTGCCGGGCGTCCCCAATGAGGTGCTGGACCCGCGTGGCACCTGGCCCGACGCGGCGGCGTATGACGCGCAGGCGAAGAAGTTGGCCGAGATGTTTCGCACCAACTTCGAGAAGTTCGGGAGCGTCGCGGCGAGCATCAAGGCTGCCGGCCCGCAGGGATAGGATGAAGGAGGAAAGGAAGATAGGATGATAGGAGGATAGGATGATAGGACCTTCCTATCCTCCTATCCTCCTATCTTCCTATCTTCCTATCTTCCTGGCTTCAATGGATGAAATCTTCCGCGACCCACTCTGGAACAACATTCGTGTCGATCCGGTCGCACTCCGACTCATCGACACGCCTGCGTTTCAGAGACTGCGGTATGTGCGCCAGCTCGGCCTCGCGTACCTCGTCTATCCAGGCGCCAGCCACTCCCGGTTCGAGCACGCCATCGGCGCCTATCACCTGGCGCGCCGCACGCTCAACCAATTCACTGAACGAGAGCTTACGATCGGCGTGGACGCCGACGAGTGCCGCATCGCGCGCTATGCGGCACTGCTGCACGACATCGGACACTATCCCTTCTCGCATGCACTCGAGGAGATCGGTGCGCTGCATCATGAGGAAGTCGCGCGTCCGCTGATCACCAGCGGGGAGAGCGCTGGCATCCTGCGTGAGGCGCTTGGGGATGATGCCCCCGAGCGCATCATGGCGCTCATTCGCGGGCGCAGCGCCAGTCCCCTTCAAGGCCTCATTTCCGGCTCGCTCGACCTCGACAAGATTGAATACCTGAAGCGCGACGCCTTCATGTGTGGCGTCAACTACGGCGACATCGATGCCGAGCGCCTTCTCGACTCCCTCACCCTGGTCGAGGACCCAGACACCGGCGCGGCGCGGGTCGGCATCTCCGAAAAGGGACTGTCCGCCCTCGAATCGCTGCTATTCGCCAAGTACCAGATGTATCGCAACGTCTACTGGCATCACGCCGTGCGTAGCGCGACGGCGATGTACAAGCGGTTGGTCGAGAGTGCGCTGAGCACCGGCTCACTCGATGCGGGGACGCTTGCCTCCTTTACGGACGAGGGGCTGCTCCACGCGCTCGAGGAGCGCTCACCGACACCGCTGCTTGCCGCCCTGTGTGAGCGCAGGCTTTACAAGCGTGCATTCGAATGTCCCGCCGCCGAGCTGCCACCGGACATCGGCGAATGGATTGCCGACGACAGGGCGCTCGTCGTGCGCGTGGAGGACCAGCTCGCGATCGAGCTGGGCATGCAACCGGGCGAAGTCTTACTCGACTACCCGATGAAGACCCAGATGCTCGGCCTCGATATCCCGGTGCGCCGACGGGATGGCAGCGTTCGCCTTCTTACAGCGGAAGGGTGGGAGGGGGCGGTCAACCTGCCCAAGCTGTCGGAGGAGCTGTACGGCAGTGCGCGATGGCTGCGCGTGTTCACGGCGCACCGGGCAACGGTGGAGCGGCCGGCGATCATCCGTCTTGCCTCGCTCTCCTCGGCGGAGGTCTCCGACCGGCTGGAGCGCGGGAGCATGCTGTCCACGCGGGCGGCGCGCGTGCGTCCTTAGGGGCCGCCACCTGCTGCGGCTGCGCGAGCCCGTCCGTGCGCTTCCGCGAGCTTGCGCGCAATGCCGCGGTAATATCCAGCGTCATCCGCCTTCCCCTGCTCCTCCAGCGACATCGCGGCCAACTCGATCGCGTACAGGATATTGCCGAGGTACAGCGCGGAGACGGAGGCGACAGTTTCCTCGTCAGCCAACCGAGCGGATCTCCACCGTCTTCGCGTCTTCAGGCTCCGGACCATTGTCCACGACCTGCACGATGATCGCGGTGATGTTATCCAGGCCGCCACGACCGTTCGCCTCGGAGATCAGCGCCTGTACCTTCCGCTCGGGCTCCGCGCGCGAGCCGAGGAGCTGCCCAAGCCGGCGGTCGTCAACCATGCCCGTGAGGCCGTCGCTGGCAACGAGGAACAAGTCGCCCGCCCGCACGTCGCCGCGGTAGACGTCAGGCTCTACATCCGGGCTGGCACCAACACAGCGCGTGATGACGTTGCTGTACGGGTGGTATCGCGCCTGCTCCGGCGTGAGAAAGCCGGCGTCCACCTGCTCCTGCACGTAGGAATGGTCCTTCGTGATCTGCGACAGCGTTCCGTCGCGCAGCAGGTAGACCCGCGAGTCGCCGACCTGACCGATCAGGTAGCGCACGCCCGAGATCAGCAGCACCGATGCCGTGGTGCCCATCCCCTGCTTGTCGACTTCCGTGATGGTGCGGTCGTGGATGGCGCGATTCGCCTTGCGGAGCGTCGCGCCGACCAGCGTCGCCGCCTCCTCGCTCTCGACGGTGCCTACCTTGTGCAGCTCACGCTGGATGATCTGCACGGCCATCTCGCTCGCCACCTCGCCGGCGGCGTGACCGCCCATGCCATCGGCGACGATGTAGATGCCGCGCTCAGGCGTCGCATCCACCGTAAAGTTGTCCTCGTTTCCGGAGCGGATCATCCCGACGTCCGTCCGCGCAGCATGGAGAAGCCTCACGCGCGTCCTTTCAGCAGGAAAAAAGCCACGATCAATCCGACAACGACCCCGACCACAATCCAGATCCAGGTCCGCATCCCGCCCCCCGATGTCGCCGTCACGGACGATGCCGCATCCCTCGCCGCCGGCGCCTGCCCGGCCGTGCTCTCGACCGGCGTTGGCGCGGCCGGCGGCATCGCCATGGCTGCGATGGCGCGCGTCCCCTTGGCCTCCGCTACCGTCGCACTGCCAGCTCCTGTCGGCGTAAAGCGGAACTTCAAGCCACCGAACCGCAGGTCCGGCGATCCCTCGATCTTCCGCTCACCGTTCACGCGTGATCCCCCGACGTACGTGCCATTCGTGGAATCCATGTCCACGACATACCAGCCGTCTTCACGCTTCTGCAGTTTCGCGTGCGTCTCACTCACGCTCTCATCCGAGAGCCGCACATCATTGTGCGCGCCTCGGCCCACGTGTGCGAGGGAGGACCGCATCTCGTACCTCGTGCCCTTGCCCGGCCCCTCGTTCATCGCCTCCAGCACCGCCAAAATCGTCCGCGGGTCGGCCGCCGCCGGCGCCGACATGGGCGTTGACACGGACACACGCGGAGGAGCGGGCGCGGCGGCGGCAACGGGTTCCGGAATGACCGGCGCCGATGCCGGAGTCGCAGGCAGCAGATCCATGTCGTGCATGTCCATGCTCGCCATCGGTACCATCTCCACCTCGCCGAACGACGGAAAGTCTGGAACCACCGCTGGCGCCACCGGCGCGCGTGCCACGAGCGCTGGTGCAGCGGCGCTCGGCGTACCCGCCGCAAGGCCTCGCGCCGGTGAAAGCACATCCGCGTAGAACCGGAACTCCTCGGTTCCGATTCGCAGCACGTCGGCACGCACGAGCGTCTGCGACACCTGGACGCGTTCACCGTTTACGTAGACGCCATTCGCGCTGGTGTCGCGCAGCACGTAACCATCGTCGCCGACCTGGATCTCCGCGTGCCGCCGCGACACTTCATGTTGCGCGATCACGACGTCGCACGACGCATCGCGCCCCACCACCAGCCCGGAATCTGCAACCGTGTACTCCTTTCCATCCACCAGCGAAACGAGACGACCGCCCGACGCCGCCGTTGCTCGCGCGGCGCCCGTTCGCTTGTTGCCCAGCATGGCCGCGATGTCGCCCGCGCTCTGGAATTGCGTCGCTCCGCCCTTGGCGTCATCTGCGTACCGAAGCTCCAGTCCCGCGACCTCGATCTTGTCGCCATGCATCAACGGTGTCGGCTCAGCGCCCAGCAGCACGCCATTGACGCGCACATGCGCGCTGTCGTCGGCGCGCCGAATCGTGGGAGAGCCCCCGCCGTCGATGATGGCCTCGACCGGAACGTCCGAGTAGCCGGGCACCACCACGTCAGCACCGTTACCGGCGCCGATTCTGGTCGCACCCGCCTTGAGCGGGAATTGCTGATCGTCGAGCTGAAGGACGGGCATGGGGGGCGATGCGCGGTCGGACTACGGCACCATCGACACGAAGAGTCTCGCGCCGGTTGCGCCCGGGACCCAGTAGGGGCGGAAACTACCCGTCGCCCAGAACGCTGGCAAGCGCGCCTGACGGGGTTTCGTCGCTTGCCTCCTCTCCCGACTGCAGGCGTGAGAGACGGTCGTACAGTCCCCGCAACAACCGGAGTGATGAATGCGTCCCGCGCTCGCGCACTTCGCCATGGTGGAGGACGAGGATCTCCGTCGCCTCGACAATGGTGCTCAGTCGGTGCGCAATCGCGATCGTGGTCCGCCCGCGCATCAGCACCGCCAGGCCGCGCTGTATTTCCGCCTCGGCCTGACTGTCCACGGCGCTGGTGGCCTCGTCGAGCACGAGCACCGCCGGATCGAGTGCGAGGGCACGAGCGAACGACAACAGCTGCCGTTCCCCCACGCTCACCGATGCGCCGCGCTCGCCGAGGACCTGGTCGAGACCGAGGGGAAGACGTGCGATCACGCGATCGGCGCCAACCTGCGCCGCTGCAGCCAGCACGGCCTCGTCGCTGAGTCGAGCATCGAGTCGCAGGTTCGCACGCACGTCGGCCGCGAAGAGAAAGATGTCCTGCTGCACGTAGCCGATGAGGCGCCGCCACTCCCCGAGTGGCAGGAGGCGCACGTCCACGCCGTTGGCGGTAATGCGCCCGCGCTGGGGCTCATAGAAGCGCAACAGGAGGTTGACAACGGTCGTCTTTCCCACGCCCGTGTGACCGACGAGCGCGATTGTGTCACCCGGACGCGCAACGAAGCTGATGTCTCGTAGCACCCATGCCGGCTCGGCGCTCGAGTCACCATAGTGAAACCAGACGTTCTCGAACGCGATCGTGACGCCGCGGTCGTCAATCACGGACGCCTTTGGTCCGGCGTCTGCCACATCGCGCGACGCTACCGGATCAGGCTCCGTGTCGAGGAGAAGAAAGATGCGCTCCGACGCCGCCATCGCCTGCTGCAGCGTGTTGAACTTGTCGGCCAGATCCTGGAGCGGCTGATAGAAGCGACGCAGGAGCTGAAGGAACGCCGCGACGGTGCCAACCGTGAGCGTGCCGAGGCCCACGCGCCGCGCTCCCGCAACGAGGAGGATTGCCAGCGCGAGCGACGTGAGGAACTCGATGGCCGGAAAGTAGAGCGCATAGATCGTGATGGACGTGAGGTTCGCATCGAGATGTCCCTTGTTCAGCGCGCCGAAGCGCGACACCTCGCTCGCCTCCCGGCCGAACAGCTGCACCACGCGCATGCCTGTCAGGCGCTCCTGCAGGTACGCGTTGATGCGTGCGAGTCGAGCGCGGATGTCACGATATGCGACGCGAACGCGCGACTGGAAGAGATGCGAAGTGAGATAGACGAGCGGAATCACCGCGAACGCCGGAATCGCGAGCCGCCAATCGGTCGTGATCATGAGCGCCGCAATGGCGAGCAGCGTGAAGAGGTCGCCGAGCCCGGCGACGACTCCCGCGGTGAAGAGCTCATTCAACGATTCGACGTCGGACGTGACGCGCGTGACGAGGCGGCCCACCGGCGTGCGGTCATAGAACGCGATCGACAGGCGCTGCACGTGATCGAAGAGTTGTCCGCGCAGGTCCCGCATGACGCGCTGGCCGAGCATGGCAGTGAGGATCGTTTCGCCATACGAACAGCCGAACGCGAGGATCAGGGAGCCGGCATACAGCAGCGCGGCGCGCATCGTCATGCCCGCGTCGTGGGCTGGCAGCGCAACATCGATCACACGCCGCGTCAGGAGCGGACCCACGAGTTGCAGGAGTCCCTCGGCCATGAGGAGCACGAGCGCTCCGGCGACGAGCAACCGATACGGTGGCACGTACGCCACGAGGCGGCGGGCGAGCCGTCGATCGTAGCGCTTTGCCGACGAGTCCTCGTCCGTCGCGTGAGGCGATAAGCTGGCAGCCATCTGCAAAAATAACTATCCGGCTGGGGGCCGACGATGTTCACCGTGGTACGACAGATGCGTTAAGGACAGCGTCCTCAACACCTACTCTTCTGGAGGCTGTGCAATGAGTTACCTCGCTTGGATCGTGTTGGGATTGATCGCCGGAGCGATCGCCAAGGCGCTCATGCCCGGGAAAGATCCGGGAGGGATCATCGTCACGATGATCATCGGTATCGTTGGCGCATTCATTGGTGGCTTCATCGGAAACACCATCGGGGGTTCCGGACTGAACGGTTTTTCGCTCTGGAGCATCCTGCTCGCCGTCGTCGGCGCCATGCTGCTGCTCTGGGTCTATCGCCTCACCACGCGCAATCGCGGCACTACGCTCTAATCGAGTCATACCAGCTTCACGAAGACTCGCGACGGAGTCG
>JALYVY010000172.1 GCA_030852985.1 Gemmatimonadota bacterium
TCGGACAACGTCATCGTCCGTGTACCCCGACATGTACAGGACGGCCACAGCTGGTCGCACTGCGCGGAGTTTCTCCGCCAATCCCCGTCCGCCCATTTCCGGCATCACGACATCGGTCAGAACGAGATGGATCTCGCCCTCGAACGACGTGGCACATGCGAGGGCTTCCTTGCCGTTGCTGCATGCAAGCACGGCATAGCCCTCACGCTCAAGAATGCGGACGGCCAGTCGTCGCAGTGTGTCCTCATCCTCGACGAGGAGAATTGTTTCGGATCCAGGCTCGGGATGCGGCTCTGGCGCCTTGCTTAACAACGCCGTCGCTGCTGCTGCCAGTCGAGGGAAGTACAACTTGAACACTGTCCCCTCACCCGGCTCGGAGTAGACCCAGATATATCCACCTGACTGCTTGACAATGCCATAGACCGTCGCGAGACCAAGTCCAGTACCCTTACCCACCTCTTTGGTGGTGAAGAACGGCTCGAACACGCGGATGCGCACATCGGCGGGCATTCCCATCCCGGTATCGCTCAACGCCAACATCACGTAGTCGCCGCCCAGCACGAGAGATTGATGCTCGGAGTCCGGATTGGTCGCGTTGATGTCGCCGAGTTGCACCTCCATCGTCTCGATCATCAGCCGGCCTCCGTCAGGCATAGCATCGCGGGCATTGACCGCGAGGTTGATCAAGACCTGCTCGAGTTGCCCGGTATCTGCCATGATGTTGCCCAATCCAACACCGAGACGCATCTCGACCGTGATATCCTCCCCGATCAGACGCGTGAGCATGGGCTGCACATTTCGCACGACGTCGTTGAGACAAAGGACGCTGGGATTTAGAATCTGCTTCCGGCTGAACGCGAGCAGCTGACGGGTGAGTCCCGCCGCTCGATCCGCGGCCTCCGCGATACTGAGGACGTCCTCACGTCTTCGGTCGGCTATGTCCATATCGTCTAGGAGAAACCCCGAATTTGCCCGAATGACGGTGATGAGGTTGTTGAAGTCATGCGCGACTCCACCAGCAAGTCGTCCTACCGCCTCCATCTTCTGGGATTGTCTCAGTTGCTCTTCGAGGGTCCGATGTTTTGTCAGGTCAATCATCGACCCCACGAGGCGTACGGGACGGTTCGCCTCATCCCGCATCACGTAGCCGCGGTCAAGCACGCTCGCGTACGAGCCGTCGTGCCGACGAAAGCGGTATTCCTCCTGCCACGATTCGCCGGCGCCTCTCATGGCCGCGGCTAGACTCTCCGTCACTCGAATAGCGTCATCGGGATGAATGCGCTCAGTCCACCAGGCAAACGTCGCTTGGACGTCATCAGCGCGGTACCCGAAGGCGGTCAGCAGCGCCTCGGACCAGAAATGCTCGTCGGCGACAATGTTCCAATCGTAGACGACATCATGGGCGGCGCGAGCGGCGAGATGGAACCGTGTCTCGCTCTCTTTCAGGCTCTCGAACGCACGGCGCCGCTCCGTGACATCAACGAGCACGCCATCCGACAGAACAGTGCCGTCCGGCGCCCGATGATAACGGGCCACGAGCTCTATGAATCGCTCCTCCCCCGACGGGAGCCGCACTCGCCCCTCCCAGTTGAAGGGTCGCTCCTGCATGGCGGCGGCGAACGCGAGGTCGCGCAACCTCGAACGATCTTCCTCGTGAACGACGGCCAGTAGGGCTGCGGAGTCCGCCATCAGATCGTCTGCCGAGATGCCTAGGAGCGCGAGGACCCCTTCGCTGACGAACGTGAAGCCCCGGCTGCCATCGGGCCGATATGAAAATTGATACACGGCGCCAGGCGAGTTGGCCACCAGCAGCCGATACCTCGCCTCACTCTCTCGGAGCGCGTTCTCGACCAAACGGCGTGTCGTGATGTCGGTGACCATCATCAGGGCGCCGTCGATCTGTCCATCGCCCGCTAAGATGGGACTCGTCGATATCAGGGCGAAGAGCTCGTGACCATCCCGATGCTGCAGGACGACGTCGTGGACCTCCAAGACGCCGCGCTGACGGCGCGCGAACTGCGTGCGCGCGCCTGGCTCCGACGCTGCGGACGTGAACTCGAAAAAGGATCGCGCGTGGATGGCCGACGCGGAGTGGCCGAGCATCTCACACATCCGCGGGTTCACGTAGGTCGTGTTGCCGAGGGCATCGACGACCCAAATACCTTCGTGGGCGGTCTCAACGATGGTGCGATTGCGAACCTCACTCTCCCGAAGTTCCTCGAGCAGGAGACGTTCGCCGGTGACCTCCAGAAGAATGCCCTGCCAGATGGTCCGATCACCGAGGAGGTCTTGGATGAATTCCCCACGCTCGCGGAACCAGTGCACGGTTCCATCCTTGGCGAGCAACCGGTACTCGCAGTCCAACACAGTGTCGGAGGAACGCACAGCGGTGGCATACGCGCGCACCCGCTCCCGGTCGTCGCGATGGACCCGACTGTCCCAGCTGTCGGGGCGCGCAAGCCACTCTTCGTATGTGTAACCCAGCGACTCGATGGCGCGGTTTACGTAAATGGTCGCGTGCGGGGCCTCCGCCTCCGCTTGATAGACGATAATCGGCAGAGAATTCAGCAAGCGCCGAAGATGTGCCTTTCGCTCCATAACAGTGTTCGCGGCCCGCACCTGTTCGGTGACGTCCACCCCATGATAGAATACGCCGGATCGAGTGCCGTCTGCCTCCACGATAGGTTGGCACACCAGATTGGCGAAGCGTTCTTCTGGCTCTACGCCGGGTGCGGGATACGAGGTAAGTCGTAACCCGTTAGCGATGAACGGCTCGCCAGTCGCCAGCACCCCGTCGAGGACGCCGATGATTCCCAGCGGGACCAGCTCTGGGAGCGCCCCCGCGACAGGCTTGCCAATGATATCGCGGAAGCCGACGAGCTGGCGGTAAGCGAGATTGGCGCCGACGACGACATGTTCCGGACCGCGCGTCCAAGCAATGAAGGCCGGCGCGAGTTCGAGCAGGCTACTCAGTTGGTCCCGCTCAACGTTCAGTTCCATTGCGAACTGCCTCCGCTCCGCCTTTGTGCGATATTGCTTGGGGCTACGGACGGACGCTGCGCTGCCGTCGTTCCTCTCCAATTTCTGCTACGAACGGCACTGATCCCCTCGCGCCAGTCATGCAGAGGTTGTGACTCATGACGTTACGGGGCATGACCGCCAGGTGCAACAACACGATAGTACCGACGACTGGCGACGTAGGTGTTTGACTGAAAAGGGATCTCTTAGAGACAAGGAAGCGCGAGTGTGAAGGTGCTTCCAACCCCAATGCTGCTTTCAACCGTGAGGTCTCCCCCCATGCCACGCGCGAGATCGCGGCTGATCGCGAGACCAAGTCCGACGCCCCTATGTGACGACGCGTTGAGATCTCGGTCAATCTGAACGAAGGGTTCGAAGACACGCGTCAGATGCTCCGGGGCGATGCCTCGCCCCGTATCGGTGACGTGGATCCGCACGGCGCGGGCATCGACGTTCGGCGTGACGTCGTAGTGGAGCGTGATGCGTCCGCCGGGCGCCGTAAACTTGATCGCGTTGGTGACAAGATTCAACAAAATCTGCCCCACACGCTCTAAGTCGGCGCGGAGGCGTAACGGGTGCTCATCGGCTGAAGAGAGGGGTTCGCGCTCGAGCGCGATACCACGCGAATTCGCTTGGAGGAGCGTGAGTGCTTCGACGTCGGCGAGGGCAGCGTCTATATCGACGTCGTCGATCTGGAACGCGACGCGTCCAGACTCGATGCGCGCGAAGTCGAGGATATCCCGGATGAGGGCGAGGAGATGCTTGCTGGCGCCCCTGATTCGAGCGAGATCGGATGCTTGGGGTTCGGTCAGCGGCCCTCGGATGCCCATCTCAAGGAGCTCCGAATAACCCGCAATTGCGTTGAGTGGCGTTCGGAGCTCATGGCTCACGGTCGAGAGCAGCAGGGCTCTTGCGCGGTTCGCCTCCTCCGCCGCAGCGCGGGCGGCGCGTTCGGCGTTCAACAGACGCGCGCGTTCGAGCGCTTGCGCCGCTTGCTGGCCGAGCGCTAGAAAGAACGCTCGATCCTCTGAACTGAAGCGGCGAGGGGAATCGAAGGTGAAGGACATCGCCCCAACCATCTCCCCGGCGGCAGTCAACGGTACGGTCGCGAGGGCGTGCGTGTGGTGTGCTTCCCAAACCTCTTGCATCTCTGGAAACTGCGCGAGTAATCCCGCAGGGCCATCGCGATCTTCCACGAAAACCGCCTCACCGCTCCTGAGACATTGCGCGGCCGGTCCGGGCATGGTCAGCGGGAATCGGGCGTACCTATCAAGCACAATTGGAAGCAGCCCTGATTGACGGACCGTGGTCGCCTCCTCTTTTCCAGGGAGAAGCGTGAAGAGCGCTGCGCTAATTGCACCGGTGGCGTCCACCGCTTCCGCGACGACGACGGCGGCTACGTCATCAACGGTCACGGTCGCCGCCAGCGCGGCCGTCAGCATTTGGAGACGAGCGGTACGCTCACTCGCCTCCTCCGCTCGCCCTCGCTCGACCTGCGCGGCTTCCACATCCGTATTGGTCCCAAACCAGCGCTGAACGACGCCATCGGCATTTTTCAATGGCGTCACACGCGTCAAGAATGCGCGATACTGGCCATCCGCGCCGCGCAGAGGAAAGGTCATCTCAAACGGGAGGCCGGTGGCAATCGAATGCTGCCAGCGGCTTAACACCTCTGGCAGCTTTACTGGGTCATGCACGGATTGCCAACCCCAGCCTTCCATATCCTCTCGAGTGGTGCCAGTAAATTCATACCAACGGGCGTTGTAGCGGTCGATGTAGCCGTTCGCGCGCGCGGTCCACGCGAGCGTGGGCAATGCGTCAATCATGGTGCGCAGTCGGGATTCACTCTCGCGGAACAAGTCCGCCGCCCGCTCCGCCTCCGCGCTCCGCTGCTCGAGCGTCAACGTCGTGGCGCGGAGGATCTCCGCTTGCTCAGCGAGTTCGGCTGCGGTCGCTCGCAGGCGCTGTTCTACCTCAACCTTCTGCGTCGTTTCCTGACAGACGACAAGCACGCCGCCCACGTGCCCGTCGTCGTCCCAGACGGGACTGTAGCTGTACGTCCACCAGACCGGCTCCAGGTGGCCGTTTCGCTCTATCGGTATGAGACGATCCTCGTACCAGGTGGACTCGGCGCGAAGCAGAGCCGCGTCGAGGTCGGATGCGATCACAGGCCAGACGTCGGTCCAGCACTCCTCGCCGCGCATGCCGAGTGCACCTGGGTGCCGGCCAGCCTCGCCGAGGCTCGGACGGTAGGCATCGTTGTATATCTGAATGCGCTCCGGTCCCCAAAAGAGAAACATGGGGATCCGAGAGGCGAGTACCAACGCGGCCGTCGAACGCAGGCTTGATGACCAGTCCCGCACCGCGCCAAGCCGCGTGGAGGCCCAGTCCAACTCGCGACACCGAGCTCGCATCTCGCCGGGCCCCGCGAAGGGGCTATCCAGGAGACTCGGCAATCCGACGCGCAAGTGTTCCTGACTCCCCGTATTCATCGGGTCCCGTCGGGTGAGGGTGGCTGGCCCGACGAGTATGTCCCGGCCGCTCAAACAAGGTAAGGGCGAGCACGGAGCCGTTGGCACAGGACTGGCTCGGGAGGCGTGCACGCGCCGACCTGAATCGGCCTCCATCTCCTGGGACCTCGCAATTCCTCGGCTCGCGCCGTGCGTGAGTCGCCCGCCTGTCCTCTGCGTATTCCGCCTCATGCCTGTGGTGCCTGAGTCCCTGAGCCACGCGGTCGCCGCCGCGCGCGAGATCGCACAGACCGTCACGTCCCGGCATGCCGACGAGGACGACCGCAGCGCGCGCTGGCCCGCCGAGACGTTAGCGGCACTCGCGGGCGCTGGGCTCATGGGCCTTGTCGCGCCTCGCTCGGTTGGCGGCCTCGAGAGCGGCATGCTGGGCTTGGTCTCTGTGTCGGAAGCACTCGCGCGTGAGAGCGCATCGGCCGGGCTCTGTTTCGGTATGCACTGTGTCGGCACCGCAGTCATCGCTGCGAAGGCGACCGACGACCAACGCGACCGCTATCTCGTGCCGATTGTGCGCGGGGAACATGTCACGACGCTTGCGCTCTCGGAGCCGGGGAGCGGCGCGTACTTCTTCTATCCCGCCACCACGCTCGCCCGTAGCGGTGACGGCTTCAGTCTCACCGGGACGAAGAGCTTCGTCACCAATGGCACCCACGCCGACTCCTATGTTATCTCCACGGCGCCGGTCTCAACCGAGGGCCAGGACGGCGAGTTCAACTGCGTGCTGGTTGACCGTGACCGGCCCGGTCTCGACTGGCTCGGCGAGTGGGCCGGACTGGGGATGCGCTCGAACGACTCACGGACGCTGCGCTTGGTTGACGTCCACGTCCCTGCTCGCAACCTGCTTGGCGAAGAGGGCGACCAACTCTGGTATGTGTTTGAGGTCGTCGCGCCCTACTTCCTGATGGCGATGGCCGGGACATACCTCGGCGTCGCGCAAGCGGCCTTCGACGAGGCGCTGGCGCATGTCGGCACTCGTCGGTATGCGCACTCGGGCGAGCTCCTTGGCTCCTCCCCGGTCGTCGCGCACCGGCTGGGCGATCTTTGGACTGAGCTCGAGAGCACCCGCCAGTTGGTCTACGCGGCTGCCGCAAAGGGTGACGCCGGAGCGAACGATGCCCTGCCGGCCGTGCTCGCGTCCAAAGCAGCGGCCGGCGATACCGCTGTCCGGCTTGCCAACGAGGCAATGACGTTGTGCGGTGGCAGCGCATACCGCGACAACAGCCGCCTCGCGCGCATCCTCCGCGACGCGCGCGCGAGCCATGTGATGGCGCCGACGACGGATATGCTCAAGGGCTGGATCGGCCGCGCCTTGCTCCACCTGCCGCTTCTATAAGTCCGCCCGAGCGGAAGATGACGACCGCCAACGCCGTCAGTGCCACCGGGCGATCCCAGCCGCTGTTGATCAACGCCCTTGGGATTTCAGCCCCGGCATGGTCGAACACGGCGCAAGCACGCGTGCTCGATGTCGCCACGCTCGAATCATCGCCGCACGATGCCGTGCTCGAGCTTCACGATGCGACCTGCGTGCTTCTGGACGCGACGATGCCGCGCCTCGCGCACGTCGCGCGTATCGTCCACGCGCTCGATGCGAGCGTGCAGGTGGTGGTCATCACGTCGCCCGAGGCGCTGGGTACGATTCGACGCGCGCTGCTGTATGCCCCTGGGCTCGGGGAGGTGTGGCTCGCGTCGCCAAGCGAGGTGAGCGCCGCACTCGCGGAGCGGGCGGCTGGAGTCACATCGCAGCGGCGGCGCTACGAGCGCACGCGTGCGCGCCTTGCGCGTGAGACGCTGACGGAGTCGCCTCAACGCTCCGCGCGCGCGATGATCTCGGACGCGTATCTGGCCAGCTTGCTGCAAGCGCTGCCGGACCATGTCTTCTCGGTAGATGGGACAGGCCGCGTCCTGTCGGCCAACGCGGCCGCGGAAGCCACGTTCATCTCGGATACGGCCACCCTCGTCGGTGCGCGCCTCACGGCCGTCCTCGGCATCACCGACCCCACTCCGGTGACGGAGCTTTCCCTGCTTGAGCGGGCCGCTCGAGAGGGCATGGTCGAACTCCGGTTCAGTCCCACGTCTGGAGTGGCTCGCGTGGGCGAGTTGCGCGCCATCCCGGTGCGCGGCGCTGATGCGGTCGCGGGTGGCGCAACCGAGGTGTGGGCGGTGGTGCTCCATGACGTGACGGAGCAGCACGCAGCGAACGAGCAGCTCCACGACCTTGCGGCGGAGCTCGAGGCGCAGACGGAGGAGCTCCAAACGAGCGCTGACGCGCTGGCGGAGCGTACCGCCGACGCCGAGCGCGCCAGAGAAATTGCAGAAACTGCCAACGAAGCGCGATCCGATTTCCTGGCGGCGATGTCGCATGAGATCAGGACGCCCATCAACGCGATCATCGGCTACACCCAGCTGCTCGACCTCGGCGTCCCGGACCCGGTGAGTGCGGCCCAACACATACAGCTCGAACGTGTCGCGAGCGCGGCGAAGCACCTGCGCGGCCTCGTGGAGGACGTGCTTGATATGGCCAAGGTGGATGCGGGCGAGCTGCGGGTGCGGCGCGCGCAGTTGCCGGTCGGCCGTGTGCTCGCCGACGCGCTCAACCTGACCCAGCCGATGGCACGCGCGCGCGACATCCCTATCGCCGAGCTCTGTACCGCGGACGGTATCGTCTACATCGGCGATGAGGCACGAGTGCGGCAGGTCCTCGTCAATCTTCTCACTAACGCTATCAAGTTCACGACGTCCCCCGGTCAGATCACGGTGCAGTGCGGCGTTTCTGACGCGCCCGACTCGGGGGAGCAGTTAGGCGCTGGTCCATGGACGTATTTCCGGGTGTCAGACACAGGCATCGGCATTGCGCTCGAGCAACAAGCGATGATCTTCGAACCCTTCGTCCAAGCCGTCAGCGGTCTTACTCGGACCAAAGGAGGCACGGGGCTCGGGCTCACGATCAGCCGTCGGCTCGCCCGCCTTATGGGAGGCGATGTGACGCTCAAGAGCGTGCCCGGCCAAGGGTCGAGCTTTACCCTGTGGCTACCGGCAGCCTTGGCTACGGAGGACGTGACGCAGGAGTAGAGAGCGACGCATCGAGGTCGCGCTATTCGGTCCGCAAGCTTGCCATCCACGCCGTGTGTCGCCGGACGGCGTCTGTTGAGTAGCCGCGACCAAGAGACATCCGTTGTGGTCAAGCGCATCGTACCACTCCGTGTTATGCCTCCGACACGCCGTTTTCGCCCTCAGTTTTGGTCCTCATGAAGATCTCGTTCGCGCTTTCGCTCACGTGCGGTCTGCTCAGTTTCGGAGCACCGCTGCGTGGGCAGTCTCCATCCTCGCCGGTTCAGGTGCGGGATACGGTTCGCATCCGCGGGTTGGACACCGTGAAGGTGACGGGGCGGATTGATGACCTGGTCGGCGTCGCGGGGTCGGCGTCGGAGGGTCGTGTTGGCGCGAGCGACTTGAAGCTCCGTCCGATCACTCGGGAGGGTGAGCTCCTCGAAACGGTGCCTGGCGTGATCGTCACCCAGCACTCGGGCGAGGGCAAGGCCAATCAGTATTTCGTCCGCGGCTTCAACCTCGATCACGGCACGGACTTTCAGACGCGACTGGAAGGGATGCCGCTCAACATGCCGACGCATGGCCACGGACAGGGGTGGACCGATCTCAACTTCCTGATTCCCGAGTTGGTGGATCATCTCGAGTACAAGCTCGGAGTCTACCACGCGGAAGTTGGTGATTTCGGGAGCGCGGGGGCGACCGAGTTCACGCTCAAGAGCCGACTGGACCAACCCTTCACGAGCGTCGGGTATGGCGCGAATGGACTCGCACGTCTGGCGGCGGGACGTTCGGTGGCTGCAGGTCCGGGCACCCTGCTCCTTGCTGGGGAGGGAAAGGAGTACAACGGTCCCTGGGACCTACCGGAGCGCGTACGGAAGTTGAGCGGTGTGGCGCGATACGCCTGGACCGCGGGAGCGTCGCAGTTTTCGCTGCTTGGGCTCGGCTATCACAACAAGTGGAACTCCAACGACCAGATCCCGCTGCGCGCAGTGGAGAGTGGTCTGATTTCACGGTTCGGACAGCTCGACACGACCGACGGCGGCAACTCGCAGCGCTACAGCCTGTCGGGCACGTGGCGGCGCGCCGGCCAGCGCTCGGTCAACGAGGTGCAGCTTTTCGGGGTGTACTCGGCCCTGCACCTGTTCAGCAACTTCACGTACTTCCTCGACGACCCGGTGCGCGGCGACCAGTTCGCGCAGCCGGACCGGCGCGTCACGAGCGGCCTCAACATCGCGCATAGCTGGCAGATGCGCGGCATCGGTCTTGGGTCGCAATGGACCGCCGGCCTGCAATTGCAAAACGACAATATCTTCAACGGCC
>JALYVY010000004.1 GCA_030852985.1 Gemmatimonadota bacterium
CAGTTGGGAGAGCGCTTGAATGGCATTCAAGAGGTCAGGGGTTCGATTCCCCTCGCCTCCACTGGGCCGGCGGAAAATCGCATGTTGTTCGAGTGTGAGTGCGGCGTCGGGAAGAAGTGCGGGAATAGCTCAGTTGGTAGAGCACAACCTTGCCAAGGTTGGGGTCGCGGGTTCGAGTCCCGTTTCCCGCTCTGGTATTGTGATGATCGGCGAGTTGCTCCGATGATCGTCCGTGAGTGGATGGGGTGCTGGTTGAAGGCAGATGACGATTGTGGCCGTGCGTTTTCGTCGTCGTCGCCGAGTGGGGCGGTTAGCTCAGTTGGTTAGAGCGCCACGTTGACATCGTGGAGGTCACAAGTTCGAGTCTTGTACCGCTCATAAGGTTGCCCTCGGCTCAATGCCGGGGGCTTCGTTTTTCGGAGTGGGTTGGGAGCACAAAGCGTGCTCGGTGGTGTGAGTGCGGCTTGACTGGTGGGTGGGTGTGGTCTATTTTCCGCGTCTGCATTCGATGGACCGCAGTTGGGTTTGTAGGAGCAGCCGTCGTGTGTACTTGCGCGCTTGTAGCTCAATTGGATAGAGCATCTGACTACGGATCAGAAGGTTGGGGATTCGAGTTCCTCCAGGCGCATGGGCGGTCAGGGTTGTTTCGGCGGGGCGTAGCGTAGCCCGGTAGCGCGCCTGCTTCGGGAGCAGGAGGTCGCCGGTTCAAATCCGGCCGCCCCGACCATTGTAAGAGATGCTGTAGATCAAAACCCTGCCCTCACTGAGTGTGTCGGCAGGGTTTTGTATTTCTCCTCCGTCAGCGTCGCATCGCCAACCGCCGGAACCACCGAGGTACCATCGGAACGCGATTCAAGGTCAGGCGTGCGTCACGACTTGATCGTCGCATGGCACTTCGTCCGGCCGAAAAGACCCTCGATCAAGACAAGAACCGCAAACTTGGTCACAGTCGCCCGGGGGGCCGAACGAAAAGCGTCATGAAGGGCACGCATGAGGGTGAAGGGTGAGCGCGTCAGGGAGCGACGGGCGCGTTCACTGTGGCGGTTGGCGGTGAATCGCCATCGATGCGAACGCGAAGCAGCTTCACCGAGTTGGCGAATACCAGGAGATCAGGACCGAGGTGAATCAGGGCTGCCTGCACCGGCCCGATCCACCGCATGAGCGCGGCGACGATCCCGAGCACGTGCACCACCCCGACACCGACGAACAAGTTCTCCTGAATTGTCCGGTACGCGCGCGCCGCGATCGCGCGCGCCAACACGATCTTGCCCAAATCGTCCGTCATGAGCGCGACATCGGCTGCTTCGAGTGCGGCCTGCGTGCCGGCTACGCCCATCGCAATGCCGACGTCGGCCGTGGCGAGGGCGGGAGCGTCGTTGATTCCATCGCCCACCATGGCAACGCGATGGCCTCCGGCCTGAAGCCGCTTGATGACGGCGACCTTGGCATCGGGGAGGAGCTCACCTTCGATTTCATCGACCCCGAGCTCCGCGCCTATGCGGCGCGCAATCGCCACATTGTCACCGGTCAGCATGATCACGCGCTTGATTCCGGTGGCGCGAAGCCGCTCGATGACCTCGCGCGCGCCAGGGCGGATCGAATCGGCGAAGTGGATCGCGCCGAGCGCGCGCGTACCAGTTGCGATGTACACCACGGTGCCATCGTTGTCGTCGACCGGCGACGCGAGCGCGATCCCATTCTCCGCGAGGTAGGCTGCATTGCCGGCCCGAATCGGCTGGCCGTCGATCGTCGCCTCCACGCCGCGGCCGCGCACGACGCTGAACGCGCTCGGCTCGGGGATGTCGATGGACTGTGCCGCGGCTCGCGCGACCACGGCCTTCGCGAGCGGGTGACTCGAGCGCCGTTCGGCACCGGCGGCAAGACGCAGGAGCTCACTCTCGGTGGTTCCCTCGTCGAACCGGTCGATGCGTACGACGTCGGGATGGCCCATGGTGAGCGTACCCGTCTTGTCGAACGCGATCGCATCGACTTTCGCCAACTGCTCGAGGTAGATGCCACCCTTGAGCAGGATGCCCGACCGGGCGGCGCGCGCGATCGCCGCGATCACGACGAGTGGCGTTGCGAGTCCCAGTTCAGCCGGTGACGTGAAGATGAGCAGGGTGACGATCATCTTCACGTCGTGCGTGACGAACCACACGCCGAGGAGAAAGATCAGCACCACCGGGATGAGCCACGCGGCCACCCGTTCCGCCAGTTTCTGCACGGGCGCTTGCTGGGCTTCCGCCGATTCGACGAGTGAAATGATGCGCGAGAACATCGTGTCGCCCGCGACGCGTTGTGTCTCGATGTCGAGCGCGCCGAGTTCGACGACGGTACCGGCGAACACCTCTGCGCCGGCGGTTTTCTCCTGCGGCATGCTCTCGCCCGTGATCGGTGCCTGATTCACCGACGCGTCGCCGGCGCGCACGATGCCATCGACGGGAATCTTTTCGCCCGCGCGCACGATGACCACGTCGCCGGGCTTGACGTTCGCGATCGGGATGCTCACGTCGCCTTCCGTGCCGCCGCGCCGCACCAGCGCCTGTTCGGGTACCGAACCGATGAGCGCCTTGATCGAGGCTCGCGCCCGCTCGGTATTCAACTCTGCGACCAGCTCAGCGAAGAGGATGATCATCATGAGGATCGCGCCGGCTGTGTACTCTCCCCCCACCATGGCGATGACCGTAGCGATCGTGACGAAAATCTCCGTGCCGATCTTGTGCTCGCGAACGAGGTCGAGCACGCCGGTCCTGAGCAGCGGGTAGAGGCCCACGGCGACGGCAAGGAGGAGTACCGGACGTGGAACGAGTCCCGCAGCGTACGCGGCGATCACGAGGCCAATGACCACGATGCGCGCGATCTCGATCCAGCGATCGCGCGTCAGCAGGGTCGGGCGCTGTTGCGCCGACATCGAGGGCTGTGTCACGAGGAGTGTTCTCCGGTGAGTTCGGGGGCGACACCGGTAGTCGGACGACGTCGCTCCAGAAAACGCTCGAGTCTCGCCGCCCACCGCGGCCACCGCTCTTCGAGCCACGCATACACGACCGGGAGCACGACCAGGGTGAGCAGGGTGGACGTGAGCAACCCGCCGATCACGACGGTGGCGAGCGGGCGTTGTACTTCTGAGCCGGGGCTCGTCGACAGGGCCATTGGAATGAACCCAAAGCTCGCGACGAGCGCCGTCATCAGTACGGGGCGCAGTCGCGTCTCCGACCCCTCGCGAACGGCGTCACTCAACGAACGTCCCTCCGTACGAAGCTGGTTGATGTACGCGATCAACACGACGCCATTCAGGACCGCAACGCCGAACAGCGCAATGAAGCCCACCGAGGCACTGAGATTCAGGTTCAATCCCCGCAACCAGAGTGCGCCAATGCCTCCCACGAGGGCGAACGGCACATTGAGCATGACAAGCAACGATTGCCGCACATTGCCGAAACTGGCATAGAGAAACACGACGATGAGGAGGAGCACGAGCGGCACGATGAAGGTGAGCCGCTTCATCGCGCGCTGCTGGTTCTCGAACTGGCCGCTGTACGCAATGAGATAGCCCTCTGGAAGAGGAACCTGCCGCGCCACTTCTCGCCGGACTTCGGCGACAAAGCTGCCAAGATCGCGACCCCGCACGTTGCTCTGCACGATGATCGCGCGCTCGCCGTCTTCGTGATTGATCAGCTCAGGCCCTTCGACGACCTGCACCTTCGCGACCTGCGACAGCGTCACGATTCCACCGGTCGGCGTGTGCAGGAGCAGGTGTCCGATTGCATCGGGGGTGCCGCGGTACGCTTCAGCCAGCCGCACGACGACTGGAAAGCGCTTCCTACCGTCGATGACTTCGGTGGCTTGCACACCGCCGATGCCGGCCTGCACGGCCTCGCGGACGTCGGCGACGTTGAGGCCGTAACGCGCGAGGGCACTGCGGTCGAGATTGAGCTCGACCTGCATGGCCCCCGCGCTGACGTCGACGGAAACGTCCGCCGCACCGGGGATGCGATCCATGGTTGCGCGCACTTGCTCAGCAATACGCTGGAGCACGGGAAGACTGTCACCGAACACCTTCACGCCGAGCTCAGTTCGCACGCCGGAGATCGCCTCGTCGAGGCGCATGGCCATCGGGGCCGTGAAGTTGTAGTCGATACCGGGGATCTGCATGAGGGCGGAATCCATCCGCACGATCAAGGCATCGACAGACTTGTCCTTCCACTGATCGCGCGGGACAAAAATGACGTAGACGTCGCCCGCGTAGAGGCCCATCGTCTCCGTCGCGAGTTCCGGACGGCCCATCTTCGTCACGATGCTCTTTACTTCCGGAAACTTCATGAGGGTGCGCTCGACTTCCCGGGCGATGCTCATCCCCTGCGGCAACGAGGTGCTCGGAAGGCGACGGGTCTCGATCAGCATCGATCCTTCGTCGAGCTTCGGCATGAACTCGGTGCCAAGAAACGGGAGCGACCCAAGCGACACCACCAGGAGCGCGATGCCGCCACCCACGACGAACGCGCGATGATGGAGTGCCCAATCGAGGTGCCGGCGGTACCAGTCGCGTAATGCCTCGAACCAGCGTGCCGGCTTTTCCTCCACATGCTGGAGCGCGTACGAGGCAAGCACCGGCACGTAGGTCAGCGCAAGGAGCAGCGAGCCGAAGACCGCGACGCACACCGTGAACGCCATGGGCGTGAACATCCGCGACTCGAGCCCCTGCAGGGCGAAGATCGGCACGTACACGGCGATGATGATGCATACGCCGAAGACGATCGGTCGGCCAACCTCGAAGGCGGCGCGACGAATGACGTCCACCCGTTGCTCGCCGTCCGCCTCGGCACCCTGTCCGAGCCGGCGCACGAAGTTCTCGACCATCACCACGGATGCGTCGACGATGAGGCCGAAGTCGAGTGCGCCGAGGCTCATGAGATTTGCCGAAACGCCGGACCGCTGCATGACGAAGAATGCGGCGAGCAGCGCGAGCGGAATGACCGACGCGACGACCAGCGAAGCGCGCACGTTGCGGAGAAAGACGAACAGAATGAGCGCGACGAGCAATCCTCCTTCGAGCAGGTTGGTGAACACCGTGCGGGTCGTACGTTCCACGACCTCGCCCTGATTGTAGAACGGCCGGATCGTGACGCCCTTTGGCAGGAGGGGTTGCACATCCTTCAGCCGATCCTCCACACGGTTGACCACGTCCTTGCCGTTGGAACCCTTCAGCATGACGATCATGCCTGAAAGCGTCTCGCCTCGGCCGTCTCGCGAGACTGCACCCTCGCGAGGCATCGGCCCGACGCCGACCGTCGCCACGTCGCGCACGTAGACGGGCGTGCCACCCCGCGTGCTCACGACGACGTTGGCGATGTCAGCAGAGTTGGCAAGGAGGCCGAGCCCGCGAACCGTGAATCGTTCGCCCTGTGTCTCGACGTAGCCAGCGCCGAAGTTGCCGTTGTTTGCCCCGAGCGCGATTTCCAGATCATGAAGCGTCAAAGCGTATCCCGACAGCCGGCTCGGATCGGCGAGGACGTGAAACTGCTGAACCATCCCTCCCCATGAATTCACGTCGGCAACGCCGGGAATCGTGCGCAGCATCGGCTTGATCGTGTACTCCTGGATGTTCTTGAGATCCATGAGGGACATCTGGTCCGATTCGACGAGATACTGGAAGATCTCGCCCATCGGCGTCGCGGGTGGTCCCAATGTGGGGGTGTAGCCCGCGGGCAGGCTGGACGTTGCATCCTGCATCCGCTGCGTTACCTGCGCGCGCGCGAAGTACATGTCCACGTCGTCACCGAACGACACCGTGACCACTGAAATGCCCGCCTTCGACACTGACCGCACGCCCTGCGTGCGCGGTAGGCCCATCATCGCCGTTTCCATGGGGTAACTCACGAGATTCTCGACCTCGTTGGGCGACAATCCGTGCGCGACCGTGATGACCTGCACCTGATTGGGCGTCAGATCCGGGAACGCATCGAAGTTGATGTTGGCGAGCGCCCATGTGCCTGCCGCGACGAGGACGAGTGTTGCCCCGATGACGACGAGACGATACCGCAGGCTGAGCGCGATCAGACGTTCGATCATCGTCAGCCCCCCGACATCTTCGATCGTGAAAACTCGGACTTCACCGCGAATGCCCCGTCCGTGACGACGAGCTCCCCGGGTACGACACCGGTCAGAATCTGCACCATGCCGGCGGAGGTCCCGCCGATCGTCACGTCGCGGCGCTCGAATCGCGCTGATCCGTTCGCGCCGGGGTGGGCGACGAAGACGACCGAGCGTTCATCGAGCAGCATGACGGCGATTTCCGGGACGCTGACCGCCCGTTGTAAGCTGCCGTCGAGCCAGACCGTGCCATACATCTGAGCACGCAGCCTCCCGTCTGAATTGTCCACAAGGGCGCGGGTCACGATGCTGCGAGTCTCCGGATCAAGCGCCGCTCCAACACTCACAACGCGGGCCGCAAAGGTATCGGACGGGTATGCGGGGACCGCAAAGCGCAGCCGGCTTCCTGCACGAAGTGCGGACGCGGACCGCTCAGACACCGACACATCAATCCAGAGTGTGGCTGGATCGCTGACGGCGACGAGTGGCGCTCCGGGCTGGACGACCGTGCCGGGCTTGGCATCCCGACTCAGGATCACGCCGTTAATGGGAGATCGCAGGACCATGTTTCCGTCGCGACCCACGCCGAGGTGCGCCAGTTCAGTGCGAGCTCGTGCGACTTCCGCTTCCGCTCGCGCGACTTCCGACCTGGCCAACTCGTCATCCGCTGCGCTTCGCTCGACATCCTGTCGGGGGATGGCCTTCGCGATCAACAGGCGGTCAGCGCGTTCGCGCGCGGCGCGCGCGTAGGTCGCGGCGGCCTTGCGGGCGTTGAGGTCGGCGAGCGCCTTGCTGTGATCCGCGCGAGCAGTTGTCGCCTCGCCGCTCTGCAATGTGACGAGCGGCTGGTCGACGCGAACGCGGTCCCCGAGCTGGACATGCACGGCGAGTACGCGCGCCTCGGCCGGAGCGCCAAGCCGAGCGGTCCGGTCTTCGTTGGCGACGAGCTGTCCAGGAACCTCGAGCCCACCGGCGACCGCGCGCTCTGATGCGGCAGCCCATCGTATCGCGGCATGCTCGATGGCCACCGCTGAGAGCGCGATGTCGCGCCCCGCCGTTCGAGAAGGAACGGCGACCGTGGGCTGTTTTGATGCATCGCCTGCTTCGGGTACGGGCTTCTTCCCTCTATCCGAACAGCCTGCCATGCATGCGACCGACAGGATCGCCACGGCGGCTGTCTTTGCGGTTGTGCCGCGCATCAGTTGCGACCTGTGAGTGAGTGGGTAGCGCGAGTAACCTCGCCGCCGGGAGGTAGCGCTGGTGGAGGGGTCATGTGGATGGCGTCCCGGGATTCGAGCGCGGCAGCGGCGTAGAGATCGAGCAGGCTGTCCTGCCGGGCAAACAATGCGCGATAGTAGATGAGACGTGCGTCGGCGAGTGTGCGCGTCGCGTCGATCACCTGGAGGAGTGATGTTGCGCCTTCCTGATATGCGGTCACGGCAATGCGCCGCGCTTCTGCCGCACGATCGAGGAACGTTCGGTCGAGGGCCGTCAAGTCGGTCGTCAGCAATTGCGCAACGTCGTACGCCGCGGAAATGTCGGCAGCCGCTCGTCGCTCGGCCCACGCAAGCTCCTTCTCGGCCGCGGTGCGCTCGCTCGTGGCGCGCTGAACCTCGCCGCGGTTCTGGTCAAAGAGGGGCAGTGGTACGCTGAAGCCGGCAATCATCGAGTATGCTCCGCCGGTGCTTTTCGTCCCAAGGGTGGCACCGAGTTGTCGCACCAGGAGCGCTCGTTGCAGTGTGGTTTCGGCATCCGCAACGCTCGCCCGTGCACGAGCTGCGAGCACATCTGGCCGCGCAGCGGCTCGCGATGCGAACATGGTGATGGGCGCAAGCGTGGAGCCTGCTTCTGCCACACCATCGTCCACCACGACGGTGATAGTGGGTCGACTCGGTAGTTGCGCCGAATCGTTGAGATAGGGGAGGAGTGCCGCGCGCGCCCGAACGAGCTCTGCTTGCTGGAGCACGCGCTCCGTCGCCGCCCGATCTCGTTCGACTTGAAGCCGAATCAGGTCGCCCTCGGACGTCGCGCCCTCTTGAACTCGCACACGGCTATAGCGGAGAAGGCTGTCGAGACCGTCCTGAATGTCTGCTGCGCCGTTCACCGCGACCTGAGCGAGGGCGGTACGAAAGAATGCCTTCGCCGCGTCGGACAAGACGAGCCGTCGCACGGCGGCGAGGTCGGCTTCCGCGACACGAGTATTCTCGTCGGCCTTGCGGATGCGTGATGGCCGCTGCCAGATCGGCTCCAACGGCAGCGTGGCGAAGCTCGACGTCTCGCGCGTAAATCCGGCGGGGGTGGAACGTCCGGGGAAGCCGGTGTTTTCCACCTGATAGGTCAAGACTGGATTGGCGATTGTTCCCGCCGACATCCGAGCGCCTCGCGCCGCCTCCACGCGTAGACGGGCAGCCTGGACGAGCGGATTTTCCGCCTCTGTCGCTCGCAGCACGTCTGCGAGCGTGACAGTGAGTGGTTGTCGACTCGATTGGGCCTCGACGTCGGCGTGTGCGAACGAGGACAGAGCAAAAGACATGACGAACACCATCCGCCATCGGTCTCCCACTCGCGTGAAGAGAGGTGGATCGGTTCGCACCTGATTGATGGACATCGCTAAAAGTTCCGTGCGCTGAATTCCGTTGGCGCGCGAGTCCACGCGCCAACCGCTGCTGCTAGTAGGTGATTGCAGGAGGCGAAGAGGGCGCGAGTCGGCGAGCCCAAGGCTCGTCGGCGCAAGATTTGTGGGGCCGGCACAACACGAGGCGCGCGATACACTGCACCTCGAAGACGGTCAGCCGAGTGGCGGTGCCCTGGGCTGATCCGGGCCGGCGCGCGACGATGGCCAGTGTGCCCGCGCAATCAAGCGAGAATAGGGAGCGGCTCCGATTGACACCAACGTCGTCGGAACCGTCAGCTTCATTACGCCGACGGCTGGCGGGACCTTCAATAGCAGCGTAGCGGCGGCAGCGTGATGCAATTCGTAATGATGCCCGTGTGAATCCGGGGCATCCACCGACGATTGTCCTTCCTCCGCCCAGTGAGCCGCATGCGCTACTGACTCGTGGGGCGCTGCGCGGTGGTCTGCGAGCTGCGCATGCGCCTCATGACGGTGCACAACGCCGTGCAGCACCTTTGTAGCCGTGTCCATGGACATAGCCACAAAGGAGAGAATTGCCAGCAGTAGGTTGATGTTTCTAGCGCGCATCAGTCTGGGAAATGTAAGGCCGGGAGCGCGAACCTCGCCGGCCGCGTGCGTCTTTCCACGACGGCGCTCAACGAGCGCGCGGCGCGGCGACTCATGTCGCCGGCTGCGGAAGTGTGGGTGGCGTCGCCGTAATCACGCGTCGAACCCAGCGTCTGGTCACCCGCGCCGGTATCAGGCGTCGCGATACGGCTCGCGTGGACACGCAACCGACGGCAGGCCCTCCCGCTCACCGAGGCTGCGGCGTCATCCCGCAATGGGCATGCGCTCCACAGCGACATTTTCGGCCAGCATCCTGGCCAACCGCTCGATCGCTACGACCGCCGGTGTTTGCGGCGCGCGATCGATCGGGGCGCCACCCGCGCGCTCGACATCGGCGAGGCCCGCGTCAAATGGCACCTCACCCACCAGGTGCATGTCGTGCGCACGACAAAAGTCGGCAATGGCCGAGCGGTCCGCCTCGTCCCGCACCTTGTTGGCGACGACGACGATGTCCGGGATCGCGAGCTCCGCTGCGAGCGCCACGATGTTGCGTGCGGTCTCCATCGACCGATAGTACGGCTCGAGCACCGCCACCAGGCGGCCGACGTGCCTGCCCGTGCCGCGGCTGAGGTGCTCGAGCCCGGCCTCCATGTCGACCACGATGTGCCGGTCGCTCTCGGCGCGCACGACCACTTCGCCAAGGAACCCGCGTACCGTGGCGTGGGCACTGCAAAGGCAACCAGCGCCACTGTGTCCAACCTTGCCCATGACCATGAGCAGCACGCCGTCGGGCCCGCGAATGGCGTACTCCTCGATGAGTGCTTCCGGATCGGCCGTGAAGACAACCTGCGTCGTACCGTCTTCATTCGTCTGCCGCTGCATGACGTTGCGCGGGAGCGTGACGACATCGGCAGCACGCTCGGGAGCAATGCCGAGCACACTGGCGAGGTTGGGATTGGTGTCGGCGTCGATGGCCAGCACCTCGCGTCCGGTACGCGCCCACGCGCGCGCGAGCGTGCCGGCGATGGTTGTCTTGCCGGTGCCTCCCTTTCCTGCGATGGCGATCCGCATGCAATCCTCCGTAAGGCGTTAGATCCCGCGCGCGCTCAATGCGCGGCGCGGTGTTGACGCGCGTGACACTCGGCAGCACCACCCTCGCTGGTGTGACAGTCGCAATTCGGGTCGCTGCACTCGCCGTGGCCCTGACTGAGCAGCGGTGCGAATTCGGCAGCAAATCGCCGCGCCGCCTCCTTTCGCCCGATCTCGGTGAGACGATACTCGGCGCCGCGATGCGCGTCCAGCGCGATGTGTTCGCGCGAAATGAGCCGATCGAGCGTCTCGCGCACCGATGGCTCCGTGAGGTTCGTGAAACGAATGATGCCCTCAAGGGACGCGACTCCGCCGAAGCCTTCGCCCTCGAACCAGTACAGCAACTCGAGCAGCTCGTCCTCGCGGGCGATGCCTTCCCCTGCTCCACCGTCGCTCACAAGAGCGCCTCGACTTCATGCACCGCGCGCTCCACGGCCTTCGCCACGAGAGGACTCAACTCTGTGGACCACTCGTCCACCACGTCCGGCTCGCAGCCGACGAGGAACATTTCGGCGGGCAGGGGGCCGAGCGCCTGAGCGACTTCGAGTGCGCGCGATGGAACGGTGGTGTGCATGTCGATCTCGCGGGTGTGCCGAATGTTGTCGATGATCAACGTGTAGACCGTACCGGGCGCGCCACCACGAGTGGCCGCGTCGATGATGATCAGTCGATCATAGGGCGACATCAGCTCCTGCGCCAGCCGGATGCCGCCCGTACCGATGTCGAGCAACTGCACCGACTCGGAGGCCACGCCGCGCTCGGCGAGACGCCGCAGCACTTCGACGCCAAAGCCGTCATCTCCGCGCAGGACCTGGCCGAAACCAGCGATGAGCGTGCGTTTCATGGCTACCGCGGACGTCCCGACAGCGCGGACGAGAGAGAGCCCTGCTCCGTGGGCTGCTCGTGGCCCCAGAGAAGAAGGAGGGCAAAGATGCCATACAGCGGAAGGTGCCCGACCAACTCCCGCCAACCAAGGAACGGAAGGGTGAGGTTGAAGGGAACCAATGTGACAAGGATGAGCAGGCGTACGTACGCACCAGAGAGGAGGACTAGGCCGATCGTCAACTCCACCGTTCCCGCGATGATCAAGAACGTGGTGTTGTCGACCCATGACATGCCGATGGCCGGGAAAAAATTGAAGTGGTGCGCGGACAGGAACGCGAGTCCCATGGGGAGGTTCCAGAGCTTCTCCGTGAAAGCGACGATGATGATTCCAATGGCGGTGCAGGAACGGAGGACGGGCACGACGTACGGAATGAACCTCGTGAGCGGTCGATGCAGCCTCTCCATCACCATGTCGAAGGCGAGTGGCCCGCGACCGGTGACGAAGAGGAAGAAGGCCACGCCGAGCACCTCGGCGTGCTCGAACAGGCGGATGGGGCCGAAGAGGATCGCTCCCGCGAGCCACAGCGCGCCCAGCGCCACGGCGGCGGGACGGGCCAACGCTCCATACACGAAGCTCAGCCCGATCGCGATTTCCGCGAGGCCCATTACTCCGCCCAGCAGATTCACGGGCAGCTCGAGGTTGGGCACGAAGAGCTGCCGGCTGATGCCGCTCACGAGGAGCGTGATGCCCATGTGGACGCCGATCACGAGCGGCACCCACGACAGCAGCTTCTCGTAGTTCTCCCAGGTCATTCCGAACTGCACCGGTCCGGGCACCACACTGCGCCGCTTGAAGACGCGCCAGAGCGCCACGGTGACTGCGGTGACGCTGACAGCGACCGCCACGGGGATCCAGCTCTGCGGCTCGCTCCAGCGGTCGAACTGCACGGGGAAGCGCGCGTCATCGGTGAACCATCGTTCATGCAGAATCATCTTGCGGGCTCAGGCTGAAGGTTCCGTCACGTGACCACCACGTCAGCGCGCACCACGGCTCATCGCGATCATCCTCGCCGCAGCACCGCATTGGCGGCGTGCATGCCACACATTCCGTGCACAGCGCCGCCCGGCGGCGTGGAGGCGGAGCAGAACCAGACGTCATCCCGCGATGTGGCGTACGGTATGCGGCGGATCGTGGGGCGGAAGAAGAGTTGGCGGAGGTCCATTGCACCGCCGCTGATGTCGCCGCCCACGAGGTTTGCGTTGTGCGCTTCCAGTGCGCCGGGGCTCATCACGGCTCGCGCGAGAATGCGCTCGCGAAAGCCCGGCGCGAACCGCTCCACCTGCCGTTCGATGCGGTCCGTCATGTCCACCGTCGAGCCGTTCGGCACGTGGCAATAGGCCCATGCGGTGTGTTGTCCCGACGGAGCACGTGTGGGATCGAACAAAGTTGGTTGCCCGAGCAGAACGAACGGTGCGGCGGCCGTTTCGTTGCGCCACGAACTCTCCTCCGCGACACGGATCTCGTCGAGCGTACCGCCGAGGTGCACCGTGGCGGCGCGTGAACACTCCGCCGCCTTCCACGGGATGGGCTCCGCGAGTGCCCAGTCCACCTTGAACACACCGGGCCCGTAGCGGTAGTGCGTGAGCGCGGCGCGGTACGAGGACGACCACCCGGTTCCCTCGAGTGCCAGGGCCTGTCGCGGGGTGAGGTCCAATAGCACATCGCGCGCGGATGGGAGCTCGCGCAACGACGTCACGGGCGCTTCCGTCACGATCTCACCACCAAGCGAGCGAAGGTACGACGCGAGGGCGTCGGCGATGCGCTGCGAGCCACCCTGCGCAATCGGCCAGCCCACGGCGTGGCCGGCGATGGCCAGGGTAAGCGCGAACGCTGCAGTGGGCGACGCAGTCAATCGCAAACCGGCGTGCGCGGCGATACCGCCGAACAACGCGCGGGCGCGCTCACCCTTGAAACGACCACGCGCGAGACGATCGGACGATCGGATGCCGTGCCACCCGAATCGGGCCAACAGCAGTGGATGATGCGGAATGCGCAGTGGCGCGAGGACGTCCGTCATCAACGCGGACCAGTGCTTCACGAACGGTTGCACCAGCGACTCGTACGCCCGCGCATCGGCGCCGAGCGTCGCTCCCGTTGCACTCGCGGTTCGCTCGAGTAGCGCCGCCGATCCGTCGTCGAATGGATGAGCGAGCGGCGCGGGCGAGTACACCCACTCCAATCCGTGATCGGCGAGCGGGAGCGAGCGAAAGAACGGCGACGCGACGGCCATGGGATGCACGGCGGCACACACGTCATGCGTGAATCCGGGTAGCGTCAGCTCGGCCGAGCGGAGGCCGCCGCCGACGATCATGGCGGCTTCACGGACAAGCACGCGCCGTCCGGCCCGCGCCAACGTGATGGCGGCGGCAAGCCCATTTGGTCCGGCTCCAACCACGACGGCGTCATAGGAATGCGACACTCAGCCGCCAGCGGGCGCGGTACCGACGACGACCTCCACAAAACCATCCGTCACGCGCACCGGCAATATCGACAACTGCTCTTCGGCCGACGCGTTGGCATAATCCAGACGCCGACCCGTGCGGATGTCGTAGCGGCACCCATGCCAGCTGCAGGTCAACTCCGCGCCCTGGAGGGTGCTGTAGTCGAGCGGCAATGGGCCGTCGCCGCACGCGTTGCGCACGGCGTACACGTCGCCGTCCACCCGCGCGATGAGGACGTTCGCGTCGTCGACGAGGACGGCGCGTGTTGTTCCCGGCGTGATGTCGTCGAGCGTGCAGACACGCCGATAGACGGGACGCTTAGCGCGCTTCAGCGCCTGCGCGGGAAAGAAGATCGAGTCCGCAGCCACCGGTCGCGGCGCTTTTCCCTGCCGGATCTCGAGCTCCTGAAAGCCGAGCAGGCCCGCACTCAGCGCTTCGTCGATGTCGCGCAGCACAGCAGCGTACGCGGGATCGTCCGCCGCCGGCGCGCCGTGCAGGCGAACAGTGACGACGCCACCGAGGACTTCCACCAGCTCGACGTCCACGCCATGGGCGTGCAGGTGACCGCGCACTGCATCGAGGGCTTCTTCGGTGAGCGTTCGGCGATCCACGGCAAGCAGGTCGTACGACATGAGCAGCAGGCGAATCGCAGGATCGGCTGTAAGACGATTCACGAAGGCGTCGCCGGCCATCGATTGAATGGCGCCCAGTAGTCGTGTGAGGGCGGTGCGGTGGACGACATCGATGCTGGCGAGCAATGCGAGGGCGGTTTCCCCGACGCTCGGATCGGGATGCGCCGATAGCACGCCGATGAGGCGCTCGACGTCGGCCAGGAGGTCGTCGGGTGCGGCGAGGTCCGGCGTCGCTTCGTGCGATTCGGTCACTTGACGACGCTCCACACGGCGGTCGGCGACCAGCGCCCGCCAAATGGCGCGATAGGCAATGCGCTCGTGGAGGCCGGATTGGTTGCGAACTCCATCACCATGCGCTTCACGTCCGCGTAGACCGCCGCAACGGGAGCGCTCAGCTCGTCGCCGAATGCGTGTTCCAATGGCTCGACCTCCACGACCACGACGTCGTGCGGCAGGGCGCGCATCCACTCGGTGACAATCAGCGTGTTATCGAGAAGAATGACGCCGGTGACCGCGTCCGTGACGGCACGCTGAATCTCTTCATCAGACGGCAGCACGTGGTCCCACCGGTAGGCGGCAACGGTGCCGGGGGGGCGTCCGTCTGCGCGTTCGACCGCCGTGATGAATACCGCCCGCGTGATTGGCGCATGGATGGCCTCGTCGAGCAGCCACTGCGCCACCGCGACCGGGCCGTAGCACAGGTCCTCGATGAGCAGGCCCGGAGGATCGGCGAGCGGCTCGAGCTCGTCACTCATGACGATGCCAAGCGAGTGGTCGCGCAGGTTGCGATATCCCACCCCGCCGATGACGGTTCGCACCTGCGCGCTGGTCATCGTCAGTCGTCGAGCCCGCAGGCGCAGGTGTTCACCTCGCGCGTGATCATGCCGGCTTCGGATTGAATGTGGGTCGTGCACGGCATGCACGGATCGAAGCTGCGAATGGCACGCAGGATGTCGATGCCGCGAAACTTCGCCGGGTCGTCACTCTCCTCGAGCAGGGGTGTGTTCATCACCGCCTCTTCGTACGGACCGGGCTGCCCCCATTTATCTGTCGGCGAGGCATTCCATGTCGACGGCGTGACGATCTGGTAGTTCGAAACCGCGCCGCGGTCGAGCACAAGATGGTGCGTGAGATAGCCGCGTCCCGCGCCCCAGAAGCCGACGCCCATCTGCTCGCCGCGCTTCGGGATCTCGAACTTCGTGGCGGTCTTCGTGTCGCCGTCCTTGAGCCGCTCCATGCATGCCATCCACGTGTTCATCGCGATCATGGCCGTCCAGCCGACGCAGTATGCGCGCGCGCGGTTGCGCTCGAAGGCATTCCAGACGTCCGGCACTTTCCATTCGATTTCCGTCTCGGGCAATTTGCCTTTCGGCAGCCGGATCTTGAGCGAGTGCCCGGTGGACTCGATGAAGGGATTGTCGGGCATCTTCTTCGCGACGGCCGTATTCCACAGACGGCCATAGCAGCCTGCCTCCATTGCCAGGCGATCAAAGCGTGGCGCGGTGTCCCACGTGTACTTCTCCTTCCAGCTCTGCGCACCGGGCTTTGGCTTGGTGACCTTGTTCCACATGTGGTTCGGGCTGAGCGGATTGCCGGCGGGATCCGTCTGGAAGTGCTGCTTCTGGCCGCTGCCGGTCCACTCGTCGTAGTAGGAATGCTCGATGAACTCCTCGATCCCCATGTTGATCTTGTGGAGGTCGGTCGTCACGAGCTGGCCGTCGACGATCGCTCCCGGCGTTGCCCACCGGCGGTTGCCCCACTCGCTCGCGTTCTTGTACAGCGTGTCGTAGGAGTCGGGATCGTCAAAGATGCCGGTGTCGATGATGTTCGCCCGGCGCGCACCCACTTCCTTGTACTTCGGATCGTACTCGTAGAAGAAGTTGGTGATGTCGTCCCAGATGCCCGCCATCTTCTTGCCGTAATCGAAGAACTGGCTCAGGCGGACGAACATCTCGTTCATCACGCTCAGCGTGATGGTCGAGCTCATGCCGCCGGGCACGATGGTTTGCGGATGCGGGTACTTGCCGCAGATGAGGACGTACGCCTCGCGCGCCACGCGCGTCATGTGCAGCGCCTCGAGATAGAGGCCGCCGGTGAGCGGATTGAGGTCCACCATCAGGTCGTGCATCGTGCGATAGCCGTGCAGCGCGACACTCGGCGCCTCCGTCACTTTCGCGCGTTCGATCATGCAGGGGTTGGTTCCCTTGACGATGATCTCCGAGTAATCGGGACCGGCGAGCAGGTGCAGGTGCAGAGGATTGTCGTAGAGAAATTCGAGCGATAGCGCGAGGTTGCGGACGAGGACGCCGAGCGGCGGCGGTTGGCAGCCGATGGCCATCTCGATGGCGAGCGCGGAGCAGGTGGAGTGCACGCCACCGCAGACGCCGCAGGCGCGGCTGGTGATGTAGATGGCGTCACGCGGATCGCGACCGATCATGATGACTTCATAGCCGCGAAACAGCGTGGCGACCGACCGTGCCTCGAGCACCTTGCGCGCCTTGACGTCCGTGACTGTGTGAAAGGCGAGCGCACCGGCTACGCGGGTGACCGGATCGAAGTCCACGTCCTTCACGTCGTGGCCGTTCTTCTTCACCAGCTCCTTGATGCGCTCGGGATCGAGCTGCTTCGGGATGCCGGCTGGCTCGGCCACCGCGGTGGAATACGGATTCGCCGCGCCGTCCTTGAGGAACGCCTTGCCGTTGGCGTCGAAGTCGATGGGGAGATTCTTGAAGCACATGGTGAGTTCCTAGCCGAGCTTGAAGACGGTGGCGACGCGCCCGATATGGTGGTCGACGGCCTGAAGGCCAGTGAGGAGCTGCACGAGCGCCCCGTTGATGGTGGTGAGTTTTTCGGGAAGTGGCTGCGTGTGACCGGCGACGGCTTCGAGGCCGTCGGCGATGGCGGCGACGCTCTTCCGCGCGCCCATGAGCTGCCAGGCGATGGCGATGAGGTAGCCGGCCAGCGCGACGACGACGAGCGCGACAGTGATGAGCGTAAGAATCAGCAGCATGGTGGTCTCCTCATTCCGCGCGTTGGGCGAGCACCGTGGCGGCGGTGTCGAGCTTTGCGGCGATCTGCCCACCAACGCCCACCATGGCCGAGCCGACCGAGATGGTGTCGTCGAGCGCGGGAATGTATTTGGTGTTGCCGGCGATACCGGCGGCGGCGGTCAGCGCTTCAGCGGCGTACCGATTGATCGATCGCGCGGCGACGAAGGTGCGATTGAGCAGGTAGACCGACAGGGGCACGAAGAGCAACAGGGTTACACCCAGGCCTATCCACCAGATGGTGTACACGGCCTGCGGCATGAGCGGCTCGTTCATGCGACCCCCTGGTTGGAGACGGCAGTGATGACGCCCGCGAGATTGTCGTCGACGACGATGAGGCCGTCGCGCACGGATGTAAGCGTCTTGTTGAGCTTCGTAACCTGCGTGGGAATCATGCCGGTCTCCTGTTCGATGGCCCGAACGCCGACGCGGATTTTCGAGAGAAAGCTGGCCTTCACCCCATAGCCCTTTTCCTCTCCGCCGATCTGTTCGAGCTCGCCGGTGATGAGCATCAGGAAAATGGCGAGTGCGATGAAGAGGGCCGACGCGCCAACGACCGACAGCACCATGAGCAGCGTGAACGGATTCATCGGCTCCACCTTGGGCCGAGTACGCAGGCTGGACATCCCGGGCACTCCGCGGCATGCCCCTTCACCGCTGCGGTGGCGCCGATGATGCCGACAGCGGACGTGAGGATCTGCGACGCGGCCGCGTTGGTCTTCTCGAGCAGGGCAAGCTGGATGGTGTTGTTGGCGATGCGCTGGCCGACGTTCCAGATGAGTGACACCCCGGCCTTGATGTCGCGCGCGGTTCGCAGGATGAGCGTCAACAGCACGGCCACAACGACCAACACGACAACGAACACGACGAGCGACACGATCCACACATTCCGTATCGCTTCGGGCGATGGATGATTCATGGGTTGTCGATACCTCGCGTTAGTGAGCGCCGGCGTGCGCTTCGAGCGCCGCAGCCAGCGCGCCGCCCGTCTGCTCGATGTGCTGCACCGTCTTCAGCATTTCCGTGGCGACTTCGTTCGTCGTCTCCAGCGCCCAGATGGGCATGGTGTTGACGCGGATCTTTTCCGCGGCAGTGAGGGCGCGCACCGCCTCGGTGTGAATGCCCCGCGCCGTGCGCCAGATGACGATCAACAATGTCGCGGCGACGAGGACGATTGCCGTCGCCAGCACCATCCACAGTCGCCACGCGGACCAGAGTTCTGCGTCGGTCATTTCCCCTCCGAGACGCTGTCGTCGATGTAGTCACTCGGCAGGCCGGGGCGCGTGCCGCCCCACAACCATTCCTCCTCGCCCTTGCGGCGGCCCGGCTTGCGTGAGCCCCAGTGCTGCCACTTCTGGTAGAAGAACTCCATCGCCTTGAGGCCCATCGTCCCAACGCCGCTCGCGGCTCGCGTGGCGATTGCTGAGACGGCGCAACCGGCGAATCACCGCGCCGACGCCGTGCGACATGGTCGTGGACACGATGCCACCGGGAGGCGCCTTGTAGAACGGCGAGAACTTGTCCGGAAAGCCTGGCATCGTGCACGCGATGCAGACGCCGCCAGCCTCCATACAGCCGCCCATGTGATTGATCGCGCCGCGCTTCACGATGTTGCAGTTCACCACGGGACCCCAGCACCCGATCTCGACGAGGCACTCGGGTTCGCCGTAGTTGCTGGCGAACACGCCTTCCTCGTAATAGCCGGCGCGTGTGCAACCGCGATGGACGGTCTCTCCGTACAACCACGACGGGCGCCCGAGCTCATCGAAGGCGGGCAGTGGTCCAAGGCCCTGCAGAAAGAGCAGGATGGCGAACACCGTCTCGGTGAAGTTGTCGCCCTGCGGTGCACAGCCCGGAATGTTGATGACCGGCAGCCCGAAGGCGCTGCGGTAGTCCTTGCCGAGGAAGTCCATGACGCTCATCGCGCCGGTGGGGTTGCCCTCGGCCGATGGAATGCCGCCCCACGTGGCGCACGTGCCGATCGCGATCGTTGCGGCGGCGCCTGGTGCGAGACGACTTAACCATTCGGTGGTCGGGACGAGTTTGGTTTCCCCTTCCGCGCCTCCCGCGACGGGTTCCGATCCCATGGCCGACCAGTAGCCTCCGGTGCGCGCTGCGATGCGCTCGTCTGGCACGGAGCCTTCGAACACGACGACGTACGGATCGCCGAGCGTGCCCGCGTGCGCGTCCCTGAAGTTCTGCATGAACTCGTCGCCCGCTTCGACGGAGAGCACCGGGTGGTGCAGGAGCACCTGCGGCATCGCGGGTACGGTGCCGAGGAGGAGGCCTTCGATTCCCGGGTTCGTGGCACCGGCAACGGTGATGGTGCAGCCGTCGCACGACATGCCGGCCATCCAGAAGACGTGAATGGTCTTCAGGGGCCCGAGTGGAAGGCGCTCCTGCTTCGCCTGCGGCTCCGACTCGGGGGCCGATGACTTTCCCCCGCGAACCTGTTCGCTCGTTGCCGTCATGGATGCACTCCTGTCTGGACCAGCATGTGTCGTCCTCCGTGAACCGCGTCTGCTCTTCGTTCAACAAATCCTCGGAAGCGGATCGCCCACGAGCATGTCCAGCACTCGCGACCCTCCGATTCCCGTGCGCAACAGCACCATACCCGCCGGCTCCGCCTGCACTGCTCCTACAATCGCGGCATCGCGACCCAGCGGATGCGCGCGCAGAGCGCCGAGCGCGCGGTCCGCTTCTTCCGCGGGTACGATGGCGACGAGCTTTCCCTCATTGGCGATGTGCAGCGGGTCGAGGCCGAGGATCTCGCAGGCGCCTCTCACCGCAATGCGCACCGGCACGTGCTCCTCGTCCACCGCGATCGCCACATGTGCGCGCCCCGCGATCTCGTTCAACGTCGTGGCAACGCCTCCGCGCGTGGGATCCTTGATCACACGCGTATTCGGTGCCGCCGTGAGAAGCTCGGCCACCAGCGTATGCAATGGCGCACTGTCGCTCACGATGTCCGCCTCGATCTCAAGCGCTTCCCGCGCGAGCATCACGGCCATGCCGTGATCCCCGATGAAGCCGCTGACGATGACGACGTCGCCCGGACGGACGCTCTCGACGTCCAGGTTCACATCATCGGCGACGACACCGACGCCACTCGTGTTCACGAACAGTTGATCCGCCTTGCCGCGATGCACCACCTTGGTGTCGCCGGTTACGATCGGAATTCCCGCAGCAGCGGCGGCCGCGGCCATCGAGTCGATGACTCGGCGGAGGATCTCCATGTCGAGACCTTCCTCGAGGATCAAGCCGACCGATAACGCGAGCGGTCGCGCTCCCGACACTGCGAGGTCGTTGATGGTGCCGTGGACCGCGAGCTTGCCGATGTCGCCGCCGGGGAAAAAGAGCGGACTGACGACGTACGAATCCGTGGTCATCGCGAGGCGCCCGCCACTGATTCCCGCCGCGAATACTGCGGCATCGGCGTCGCCATCGAGCAGCGGATTCCGGAATGCGGGAAGGATGAGTGACTCGATCAGCGCGTGACTCGACTTGCCTCCGCTGCCGTGGCTCAGCGTGACGTGCTGGTCACGCAACCGCGGTTCGGCATCGCGCACGATGCGAGCGCGCTCCATGCGACCGAGCTGCGCGGGGAGCGAGCTTTCCACGCGGTCGCCCGTCATGCCGGCACCGTGGCGCCCTGCCGCATGAGCGAATAGCGACCGTAGTTGTAATACGCCGCGCAGGCTCCTTCCGGCGACACCATGCAGGAGCCGATTGGCGTCTCCGGCGTGCAGGCGGTGCCGAACACCTTGCACTGCCACGGCTTGATTACGCCCTTCAGCACCTCGCCGCACTGGCACGCCTTGGGATCGGTGACGCGCACGTTCGGCACTGCGTAGCGGAGTTCGGCGTCGAAGCGCGCGAACTCGGGACGGAGGCCGAGTGCGCTCTGCGAGATGAAGCCCAGTCCGCGCCACTCGAAGAAGGGGCGCAGCATCATCGTCTCGCTCATGATCTCGAGGGCACGACGATTTCCACCGGGTCGCACCACGCGCGCATACTGATTCTCGACGCTCGGCGATCCGCTTGCGAGCTGTCGCAGGATCATGACGATGGACTGCATGATGTCGGCCGGTTCGAAGCCCGTGACGACGACGGGCATTCCATACTTGGCCGGGATGAACTCGAAGGGTGAGAGGCCGATGATCGTCGCGACGTGACCCGGGCCGACGAAGCCATCGAGCTCCATGCCGGGCGAGTCGATGATGGCCTTAAGGGCGGGGACGATCGTGACGTGATTGCAGAAGATGGAGAAGTTCTCCAGCCCTTCCTCGCGTGCGCGCAGCAGCGTCGCGGCGGTGGAAGGGGCCGTGGTCTCGAAGCCGACCGCGAAGAACACCACCTCTCGCGTCGGGTTGTTGCGCGCCAATGTGAGCGCATCGAGGGGCGAATAGATGAAGCGCACGTCGGCGCCGTCGGCCTTTGCATCGAGCAGACTTCCATTCGAACTCGGCACGCGCATCATGTCGCCGTACGTGGCGAAGATCACGCCCGGCGTCCGCGCGATGGACATGGCGTCGTCGATGCGCCCCATCGGGATGACGCAGACCGGACAACCCGGCCCGTGCACGAGCTCGACGCTTTCCGGCAACAAGTCCTGGATGCCGTGCTTGTAGATGGCGTGCGTGTGCCCACCACACACTTCCATCAGCTTGAACGAGCGTCCCTGCGCGAGGCGCTCGATTTCGGCACCGAGCTTCGCGATGCCTTCCGGTTCCCGGTACTCGTCGACGAAGCGCATCAGTCAGCCTGCTCGACGAGGTTCAGCTGCACCTGTTCCAGCAGCGCATGCCACATTGTCGCGTGACCTTCCTGAATGCGGGGCACGTATTCACGGCGGGCGATGAAGCAGTGATCCACGTCGCCGGTCTTGGTGAGCGCGCCGCCATCGTAGCCACTGAACGCGATCGTGAGTAGTCCGCGACGGCGGGCCTGCTTCATGGCCGACACGACGTTCGCCGAATTTCCGCTCGTGGAGAATCCCAGCGCGATGTCGCCGCGCTTGCCGAGTGCGGCGACCTGGCGGGAGAAGACGTGTTCGAAGCCGACGTCATTCATCAGTGCGGTGACGGTCGCGCACTCGGCCGTGAGCGAAAGCGCCGGCAGGCGTCGCCATACCGGGAATGAAGGGCTCATGCAATCAGAAGCCGCGTCGTCGGCATCGGTCGCGCTGCCGCCGTTGCCGAAGGCGATCAACGTGCCTCCGGCGGTAAAGCGGGCGGCCATCGCCGTCGCGGCGTTCTCCATGTCTTCCTCGAACTCGGCCAGCATTTCGTTCCGCAGCGCGACGACCTCCGCGCACTTGGCAAGCGTGGACTGCTTGACCGCGTCGAGCAGTGCCACTCCGCCGCCGGCGCCTGTTGACGCATACAGAAAGGGATAGAGCTCTCGGCCGAAGTCCCGCGATTCGCTGCTCATACGCGCTCCAGCCGCTCGATGGCGAAACCGAGGTGGACGAGCAGATCATCGCCGACTTCGGCGTCGACGAGATCGAGTGCCACCGTCGCCTGTTCGTTTCCCATACTCACGGTTGCCGTACGGCCTACGCTATCGATCGCGATCACCCGACCGGCGACGGCAACGTCACCACACACGTGACACTGCCCATCCGGCGCGTCACAGCGCGGAATGCTCAGCGAGTCGCTCATGCGCCTTGCCCTTGGTCCAGAAACACGTGCACGAGCTCCCAGAGGACATGATAGAGCATCTCGTGGACTTCCTGCACGACGAACGGATCATCCGACGGGACCGCGAGCACTTGATGCATCGGTGCCAGTCTGGGCTCGCCGCATTCGCCGCCGAGCAGTGCGATGACCAGGATTCCCGCAGCCTCCGCCTCTGGCAATGCCCGGCGCTCACGGTTGCCAAGTGCCGCGTTCGCAAGGAGCAACAGGATGTCTCCGTGATGACCGAGCACCGCGAGCTCGCCCAGGGACCGAATGCCTAGCGCGGGAAGAGCGCGCTTGCCCACCACCACCGGGTGCATGAACTCCACGACCGCATGCGAGACGTCACTCACTCGCCCGTCGTCTCCGTATACGAGCAGCCGGCCGCCCGATTGAAATCGCATCGCCATCTGCTGACATGCTCGCGCTATCTCGTCGGCTTGCGACGTGAAGAAGGCATGGCTCGCCTCGTTCGACGCCGCAACCCGCGCACGGATCCCACTACCGGTTCTGGCTGGTATGGCCGCGCTCGTACTCATTCGATCCTGCTGTCCATGATCAGACGCAACTCGTCGTCGTAGTCCGAGCCAAGCGCCTGGAGAAACTCCGTCGTGCGTCGCGCCTCTTCTTCATCGATCTTGCTGAGTGCGAACCCGACATGTATGAGCACCCAGTCGCCGATTTCCAGCCCGTCGGGAATCAGCAGCCCCACGTTGATTGCACGCCGCACGCCCGACACCTCGGCCTTCGCCAAGTGGTGGGTCGGGTCGAGGAACTCGACGATCTGGCCCGGTACGCCTAGGCACATGGATCATCCTCCAGTGCACGGACCGCGACGTAGGCCTGACCGAGCGACAGACCGCCGTCGTTGCAGGGGACGAGTCGCGGAATGAGTACGTCGAAGTGCCGGACCGCGAGTTCAGTCGCCGTCAGCTCCAACAGCATTGCGTTCATGAATACGCCACCAGTGAGCACCACACTATTCAGGCCTGTCGTCTCGCGCACGCGTTCGCAGCCACGCGCGATCAGCTCGCGGAGCGAAGCATGAAACGCTCCAGCGATCACGCCAATGTCGATGCCGTTGCGGTGGTCCGCCACCACGGCGCGTATGAGATCGGCAGGATCGGCCGTCCACATCGCGTCGCTGGAGATCGGAATGGAGTAACGTGCATGCGGTATCCGATCGGCCGCGGCTTCAAGCGCCATCGCCGCCTCGCCTTCAAACCGCGCGACGTGACAGAGGCCGAGCAACGACGCCACCGCGTCGAACAGGCGTCCAACGCTCGATGTGCGCGGAGATAGCGCGCGGGATGTTGTTAGAAGTTGCTGCATGACCGACCACTCGGTCGCCTCCACCACCTCCGGACGCGTATTGGCGATCGCCGCATGCTGACAATGCGACGCCGCGGACGCCCACGGTCGTCGCGCCGCCGCGTCGCCGCCGGGCAGGTCGACATAGGCCAGATGTCCGGCGCGGCTGAAGTCCGCCCCGTCGACGACGAGAAACTCGCCGCCCCAGATGGCGCCATCGGTTCCGAGCCCCGCGCCATCGAACGCCACGCCGATAACCGGCCCCCGCACGCCATGCTCGGCGACGCATGAGGCGACGTGCGCATGATGGTGCTGCACGCCGATGCGGGCGCTGACATCGATCTCCATTGCCATGCGCGTGGAGGCATACTCCGGATGCAGATCGTGAGCGACCACGGTCGGCCGCGCTCCCGCGAGGTGACTCGCGTGTGCGATCGCACCGCGATAGGCCTCACGAGACGAAGCGCTATCGAGGTCTCCAACGTGCGCGGAGACCAGCGCACGGCCGCGGTGGGCGACGCATACCGTGTTCTTGAGGTGTGCGCCGAGTGCGAGGATGGTCTCGCTTGTTCGCATCGCGAGCGGAATCGTCGCCGGCACGTAGCCGCGCGCGCGACGCACCATGCGCGTGTGCCCGTGTACATGACGCACGACGCTGTCGTCGGCGCGCGCGCTGATCGGGCGGTCATGCGAAAGAATGTGGTCGGCGATGGAGCCAAGCGCGTCGTTGGCGGCGATGTCGTCGATGACGACGGGTGCGTCGCTTTGATTGCCACTCGTCATCACGAGCGGACGGCGCAGCGCGGCGAGCAGCAGGTGATGGAGCGGCGTTGACGGCAGCATGATGCCCAATGTGTCCTGCCCCGGCGCGACCGACGGCGCGACCTCGCTGGTGGCGCGGCGCGCAAGGAGCACGATCGGACGTGCCGCGGATTCGAGCAGCCCGCGCTCCGTCATCGACAGCTCGCAGAGGAATGTCGCGGCGTGCGCATCGCGTACCATGAGCGCGAACGGCTTGGCAACGCGATGCTTCCGGAGGCGGAGTCTCCGCACGGCGTCCTCGTTCGTCGCGTCACAGGCGAGTTGGTAGCCGCCAAGTGCCTTGAGGGCGACGATCTCGCCCGCGAGGATGGCGCGGACCGCGCGTTCGACCGCATCCGTCCCAAAGACCGCAGACGCGTTGGCCGTCGAGCGAGATTGGAGCGTGGGACCGCAGTTCGGGCACGCAATAGCCTCCGCATGAAAGCGTCGACTCGCCGGATCCTCGTATTCCGTGCGGCAAGCGCCGCACATCGTGAAGGCTGCCATCGTCGTTCGTTCGCGGTCGTACGGCCCGTCGTTCACGATCGTGAAGCGCGGCCCGCAGTCGGTACAACTGATGAATGCATGTCCGAAACGCCTGTCTCCTGGATCGACTAGCTCGGCGAGGCAGGCATCGCACGTCGCCGTGTCTGGTGGAACCCGCGAGGCCGCGCTGTCCGCCGCCCGCTCGCTGCCAAGGATATGGAAATCGACGTACGCCTTTGGTGGGGCATCCTCGACACCGATCCGCTCTATCGCTGCGAGGCCGGGCGCGTCTGCGGTGAGCGACCGAAAGAACGCATCCAGGTTTGCACGTTCACCTTCGACGTCGATCAGCACGCCGCCCGCGCCATTGCGCACCGATCCATGCAGTTGACGGACAGTCGCGAGCCGGTGGACAAAGGGTCGAAACCCGACGCCCTGGACCACACCTTCCACCGCGATCAGCCGCCGCTCCAGCATGGGCGATCACCCTGCCTGAAGGATCGGACGCGCCTCTGGCGCTTCCGCACATCCTCCACGCTACCATAGGGTCGCGACGGCGGCAAATGCGCTTCGATCGATCGAAGTGGCGCACGGATCGCACGTGCTCGCTTGCTCAGATCTCGCTCAGCAACTCCTGCAAGCGCTCGAGTAGCTTGACGCCGGATTCCGTGAGCGAGTACGTGCTGTGGGGTCGATCGTCGGAGTGGGGCTGCCGGATCGCAAGCCGGGCCGTCTCGAGCGCGTGCAGCGTTTCGGCCAGCGTGGAGCTGCTCATCGCGGGCAGCGCCGTCGCGATCTCCTGATAGCGCGCCTGTCCGCGGCTGCGAATGACATTCATCACGGCCAGCGAATAGCGACGGCGAATGATGCGCAGCAGATCCTCCACGCCGCAGTAGCATGTCGATGCCCCCGCAAGGCCTGGCTCCGAGCATCCACAAGCCGGGACGTCGCGCTCGGTGTAGTGTTTCGGACCCTCGGTCATGCGGTCAGGCTCTCCCGGCGCGGCGATATCATGCGACAAGCTACTCACCGCTTGTGCGCTTCAACACTTGCCTCGATAGTTGGGGCACCGCGAGGCATGCCCGATCCCGACACCCGCACCGAGGAATGACGCGCTTGCCGCAACGCATTCATGCATTCCTTCGCGCATCCTCGGTATGTCTCACCCTGATCGCCTGCGCACGCGACGTGACGCCGGGCCGAGGGAATACGCTCGTTGCCGCCATCACGAGCGACCCCGGGCACCTGAATCCGGCGATCACCACGAACGGCGGCGTCCACACCGCTGCCGACCTGCTGTACGACGGACTGATCTCGCTCGGCGACGACCTCAAGCCGCGGCCCGCGTTGGCGGCGCGGTGGACGGTGGAGGACGGCGGTGCGCGCTACCGTTTTATCCTCAGGAGCGGAGTGACGTGGCACGACGGGCAGCCATTTACCTCGGCGGACGTGAAGTTCAGCTTTGACTCCGTGCTGTTGCGGTTTCATTCGAGAACCCGCGCGTCCCTGCTGCCTGTCCTGCTCCGCATCGATGCGCCTGATGACACGACGGTGGTCTTCCAGTTCAAGCGTCCGTATGCGCCGCTCCTCGCGCAACTCGACGTCGTGGAGGCGCCCATCATCCCGAAACATCTCTACGCTGGCACCGACCCGCTCAAGAATCCACGGAATATGGCACCGGTCGGCACGGGGCCGTTTCGCTTCATTTCGTATGCGCACGGCACCGAGATCCGGTATGCGAAGAACGCCAACTATTTCAGCGTGGCGCCGACGCTGGACGGCGTCGTGATGCGCGTGATTCCTGACGCGAGCACGCAGGTGGCGGCGCTCGAGGCGGGTGAAGTCGATTGGCTGTTCGGCGTGCCGGGCCCCGATCGCGCGCGTCTGCGTACCAGTCCGCACATCCGGCTTGAGCAGAGCTCCGTGAGCCCAGGTGGGAGTAACTGCGTCAGCACCGTCGGGTTCAATCTCGACCGGCCCGTCTTCCATGACCTGCGCGTGCGCCAGGCGGTCGCCTACGCGCTCGACCGCCCCCAGTTCGTCGAGCGCGTCACGTTTGGCGAAGGTCGGCTGGCCGACGCGCCGATCTCCTCGGCAATTGCGTTCGCGCACGCTGATCACCTGGCCATGCCGGCGTTCGACACGCTTCGCGCCGACAGCCTGTTGACGGCTGCCGGGTGGCAACGCGCATCCGCGTCGGGCGTGCGCGAGGCGCACGGCGTAAAGGCCGTGAAGGACGGGACACCCCTCGCGCTCACCTTCAAGGCCATGACCAGCATGGCGCCGTATGGCGAGTTGCTGCGCGCGCAGCTCAAGCGGGTGGGGCTCGACCTCACCGTCGTGGCGCTCGAGCCCGTGGTGTTTGCGCAGAGCGTGTTTACGGCGCGCGACTTCGACATGTCCATTGCGCCGTATTGTCAGGGCTCGGACCCGCAGATCGGCGTGCAGCGCATGTACACGACGGCGAGTATCGCACCGGTGCCCTTCTCCAACATGGCCGGCTATCGCAATGCGGTGATGGACAGCCTGTTCCAACGCGCAGGCTCGGCGCTCGACGTCGAGGAGCGCCGGCGCTTCTACCGTCAGATTCAGGAGCTTGCGGTGCGCGACCAACCGTATGTGTGGCTCGTGGAGACAACGAACACGCACGCGTACAACACGCGCTGTCACGGCTTCGGCGTCGCGGCGCACTTTGCCGCGACCGCGACCTGTACGCCGTGATACGCTGGTACGTACTGCGGCGGCTGCTCCAGGTCGTACCAACGGTCATTGGCATCGTGCTTGTCGCGTTCGTGCTGGTGCACATTGCACCGGGCGATCCGGTGATGGCTCTCGCTGGCGACCACGGCGATGCCGCGTATTACGCGTTCATGCGGCATCGCTTCGGGCTGGATCAGCCGCTGCCCCGACAGATGCTGACGTTCTTCACCCGCATGCTCACGGGCGACTTTGGCTTCTCGTACGTCGAGGGCCGAAGTACTCTCCTCGTCATCAGCGAGCGCATTCCCGCCACGTCACTGCTCGGCGCCACGGCGCTGCTCATCGCCGTGGTGGTTTCCGTCCCGCTGGGCGCCATCGCCGCGCAGCGACCGGAGACCGGACCTGACACGGTCATCAGCGGCGTCGCGCTCGCGTTGTTCTCAGCCCCCGCGTTCTGGCTCGCGCAGATGTCCATCCTCTGCTTCGCGCTCGGCGTGCGTCTCTTTCCCGTGCAGGGGATGACGACCGCGGGCGCAGACCAGACGGGCGCAGCCCATGTGCTCGATGTCGCACGCCATCTCGCGCTGCCCGCGCTCGTGCTCGCGGCGCAGGAGATCGCCGTGCTGGTGCGCCTTGCGCGCAGTGGATTGATCGACGAGCTCGCGCGCGATCACGTCCGAACCGCGCGCGCGAAAGGCGTTGCGGAATTATCGGTGCTCGTTCGACACGCATTCCCTCGTGCCCTCGTGCCGGTACTCGCGGTCGTCGGCACGCGGATCGGGCACCTCATTGCCGGCGCCGCGGTGGTGGAAGTCGTGTTCGGCTGGCCGGGCATGGGGCGACTGCTGATGACCGCGCTCCAGACGCGGGACACGCCGGTGCTGCTCGGGCTGTTCATCGTCGTCTCACTTTCCGTCGTTGTCGTCAACCTCGTGACCGATCTCGTACATGCGACCATCGACCCTCGCGTCCGCCTCGGCTGAGCTGGCGCCCGCGCGGGTGGTGCCACTTCCGCTCCTGCGGAGGTCGTCACTCGCGTCGGCGCTCTCGAAGCCGGCAGGCAGGGCCGGCGTGGTGCTGCTGGTCCTGACGCTCGCCCTCGCCATCGTCGCACCGCTGTTTGTGCGTGGGGATCCATTCGCGCTGACGGGTGCGGCGCTCTCACCACCGACCATGCATCACCCGATGGGCACCGACGCGCTGGGCCGCGACGTCTGGACAGGCGTGGCGCACGGCGGGCGCGCATCACTGTTGATTGCCGCCGCCGTCGTGATCATTGCGGTGGCGTGCGGGGGGACGGTGGGCCTCGTGGCGGGGTATCGGGGCGGGCTCACGGATGACGCATTGACCCGTGGCACGGAGCTGTTCCAGGTACTGCCGCGCCTGTTTCTCGTCGCCATCGTGATCGCGCTCTTCGGACCGGGCGTGAATCGCATCGTGCTGACGCTCGGCCTCACGTCGTGGCCGGTACTCGCGCGCGTCGTGCGGAGCGAGGTACTCGCCATCCGGACGACTGAATTCGTCCTCGCCGCGGAAGCGCTCGGCGCGCCGCGCAGTTACATCGCACGTCGTGTACTGCTGCCCAACATCCTGCCCAGCCTCCTTGTCATGGTCGGACTGCTTTTCGGACAGGTACTGCTCACCGAGGCGAGTCTCGGTTTTCTCGGTCTCGGCGATCCGAATACGCTGAGTTGGGGCCTGCTCGTGGGCGCGTCGCAGGGCTTCCTGCGCACCGCATGGTGGCTCGCTGTGTTCCCGGGTCTCGCGATCACCATGGCGATCCTCGCCTTCAACCTGCTTGCCGACGCACTGTCATCCGCATTGGGGAGCCGATGATGGTGCGGCACACTGGATCGCAATTTCAGGCTGAGCTTTCCCGGACTTGGTGCACAGCCGCCCACGCCCGAATGGGGCGCGATGCTCAACGACGCACGCCCCTATTTCTTCACCGCGCCGCGGCTCGTGCTCTATCCCGGGTTGCTGATCAGTATCGTGGTACTGGCCTTCAACCTGATGGGCGACGGCCTCCGCGATGTCCTGGATCCCTCACTGCAGGGCGGCGCGGCGTTCCGACGCTGGCGCGCGGGCAGGTGAGGAGTGTAGTTACCGTCGCTGCGAAGAAGCGTGGCACGCCCTTCATGCTCGAGGGTACCCATGCGGCATGACACCTTGGTTGCTCACTCTCCGACCACAATCTCAACCATGCTCCCCATGAGACAATCGACTGCCCTTACGGTGCTCGCGCTTTCCCTGACCAGCGCGACGCTTCTGCCTGGCCAAGGTCCGTTCCGTGTCGCGCCGAGCGGTCGCGGGACGACGGAGGTTACGCTCACGCTGGTTGACAGCGCGGCGCGTGCGGCCTCGCAACCATCGAAGATCCGCATCGACTACGGGCAGCCCGTGCTCCGCGGCCGCAGACTGCTCACCGACAGCCTTGTGCCGTACGACAAGGCGTGGCGCACAGGCGCGAACGGCGCGTCGATGTTCACGACGGACGTCGACTTGACGGTCGGAGGCATGAGTGTCCCGAAAGGAACGTACGTGCTCCAGAGCATGCCGAGCCGTACGGGATGGAAGCTCCTGATCCAGAAGGACGTCGGGCAATCGCCCATGGCAGCGGCGATGACATACAAGCCGGAGAACGACGTCGCCCGAATCGACATGCGGGTTGCAGAGACGATGTCACCGCTCGAGAGCCTGACGATGTGGCTCATACCGTCGAATCAGCCCGGCACGCCACATGGAGAGCTGCGCATCGCGTGGGGCACGATCGTTCTCTCGACCGACTGGATGCTCAGGTAAGAACGTCGTAACTCGAGTAGTGAGGTGGGCATTAATCAGCCTGCTGAGCGCAGTGCTAATGCGCTGGCGACTCACGCAAACGGAGCATGAATTCGCGAATGCGCGAGGCGTTCTTGCCCAGGTCACTACCGCCAATGCGGGAGACTGATCGGATGTCGAGGCGAGATCCGCCGTCGCGCGGCCGAATGCGGATGACCACATCGTCCTTGAAACGAAAGACGCGCGTGGTTGCGGTCGCCTCGATACGACCGGCCGAGGAGTCGGACGCCACGATCGCCCATCCCATGGCGTTCGCGGCGGCAAGCGCCTTCGTGAACGCAGCCGCGGGAGCGATCATGAGATCGACCGGGGCAATGTCGGGGTATGCGGCGTGCTGTAATGCAGCGACTCGACCGCCTTTATAGACGGCGCTGTTCCTCGCGCCAGCGCGGAGGGGAAGGACGTCCACAAATTGCGGAGGGTCGTTCGTGTCGGTGGTGATGTCGTGAATTGGCGGCTTGCCACCGGCGAGCCTCGCGCATGTCGCGACGCCCACGATGAGAACCAGTGTCGCTGGCAGAATCTGGCGGACCTTCATACGGTATCCTCTACGGCGGCGGTGGGTCGGCTGAGCGAGGAATAATACAGCTCACGACCGCCGAGTGCGTCCATCTGGCCCTAGTGCGAAGCAGCGCGACGCGCGTTCGCCTGACTGTTGAGGGTCCAGTCGTACGGCGTCTTCTCCACGCGGTACTGACCGCTCGCCAGCAGGTCGCGCTCGGCGCCGGCTGGGTAATAGCGTGCGATGAATTTGCCGACCGCGGCCTCCGTACCTCCGAAATCATTTATGTAGTCCCGGAATTCGACGAAGATGGGGCTGAGGTAGACAATCCGGGCCGCGACGTCGATGCGGTTCTTCGACGGCGAGTGCAGCACAAACGTGCGTGCCTGGTCGTCGAGCTGTGCATCGAGCCGACTGCCGACGTACGCTTCGCTCCGGAGCGGCGGGCAGCCCATGGCGGCACACACGAGCGCCACGTGGATGCGAGGCTCGTGGTAGCGCTTCCGCAGGATGTCCTGCTCGATGTCATCGAGACCGTACGATGTTCCGCCCACCACAGCGATCCTTTCCTTCCACGGACCGTACCCTTTGATGAAGCCGAGCGCCTTGTTGATGTTGCGAATGGACTCGCGCTCGTGGTGCGCGTTGATGAGCTGGATGGTGTAGGCGTTGTACGCGTTGATCCAGAAGGCGACCTGGTCGGACTGCGACAATGGTGTAGGGTCGAACGCCGCAAGCTGGCCGAGGTATGCCGCGAACGCTGGCGCGGCGGCAAAGGCGTCGTAGTCGACCATCCCGTTGCGAACGTGTGCGTGGAGCAGCGCGTCGAACGCAGCGTGGTCGAAGTTGGGCTGGGCGGAGGACCGCGACGGTGCGATGGTCATCGCGCTAACGGCGAGCACGCCAATGGCGAAAGGTTGGACAACGCGACGGCGTAGAGCGCGCATGGGCCTGGTGAGCTGGAGAAAGACGCGGGTTGGGGACCAGTAAGCATTGGGCTGGACACCACCAACCATACCTGGAATACGCACGGTGTTGGCCGATCAGATGCATGGCTGCTGCCCATCCTTCCCGGCACAGCGAAGAGGCGCTTTCTTTGCGCGCGCGTTTCGCGCCTTGCGGGGTACACCCCATAACAGTAACGTGCTCTCACGTCGCGTTCAGATGTACGCTGAAGCCCTTATCGCCGATTCGCCAGTGACAGCCACACGTTCCCGGGCCAGTGCATCCCGCCTCGTCGAGCCAGCGATATCGGCCTCCATCAATGATCTACGGCGAATCCTGCGGGCGCTGCGCCTTGCCGAGCGCCAGACGCACACGCGGACGGGACTCAGCGCGGCGCAGCTCTTCGTGCTCCGTTCGCTGCAGGACGGCAATGAGGCGTCGCTGTCGGAGCTTGCGGAGCGCACGATGACGGATCGCTCCTCCGTGGCGGCTGTCGTGGACCGCCTGCTGGACGCCGGACTGGTGGTGCGCGGCACTGCACGTGCGGATCGTCGGCGCGCCGCGATCGTGGTGACGTCGAGCGGACGCGCCCGGCTCGCGCGGTCACCGCAACCGCCGACGGCCCTCCTCATTTCGGCCCTGCAAACCCTCTCCAGCCGCCGGCAGGCGACGCTCGCCACTGGATTGTCCGCCCTTGCCAGCGCCATGGGGCTCGACGACCAGCCGGCCGGCATGCTGTTCGACGATGGACGGCCGCCTGCCAAGCAATCGCGAGCTCGCCGCACGACGTCACCTTGAGCAGTCCGACGTTATCGAAGGGCTGCGTGCCGTCATCGATTGGCATGGCCTGACGCCTGCGGCGTGGAATAGCGACGGCCGCGGGTGATCACGGTGCCCGACTTGTCGCGTTGGATCCAGCTAACCACGCGCGCACCGCGTCAACGTCGCGCAACCACCAGCGCGCCTGTGTCCGGCCCACGCCGACCTTCACGGAGTGCCCGCCCAACGCATTCACGCGTGCAAAGCCCCGCTCATCCGTAGCATCATCGCCGATGAACAGCGGCATGCGGCCGCGAAACGGTTCCTCCTGCATGAACGCGGCGATGGCGTCACCCTTGTCGAGTGACGACGGCCGCAATTCGATGACACGCTTTCCGGCTTGAAGAGTGTAGGTCCCACCGAGGTCGCGTACGAGTGCATGCATGGTTCGGTGGACATACCCCGCCAGGCGCGGCACGGCGCGATAGTGCAGCGCAAGCGACATCCCCTTGTCCTCCACCAGCAGGCCGGGATGTTGCGCGGCCAGAGCGGCGAGACGGGAACGGGCATCGCCGAGTCGTTCCGGCTGCGTCTCCGCCCGCGTGACGCGGCCATCGGCGCTGCGTCGCTCGAGTCCGTGTTGGCCGGCGGCAGCAAGCGCAGGCTCGCCAAAGAACCCGTCGAGATCCGCCAGCGAGCGCCCACTGACCAGCGCCAGCGCGCCATTCGCGCGACCGCACAGCGCGCGCACGAGGGCGTTCATGGCCGGCGACAGTTGCGCGTCCGACGGGGATGGCGCCAGCGCCATCAGGGTGCCGTCGACGTCGAGGAAATACGCCCAGTCCGCAGACGGCGGAGGCGGTGTCAGCGACCGAATTTGCCGGCTCCCCGCCGGATCGACTCGCCGTCGCCAGCAGTCGCCGAGTCGATCTGGTCGGTGATCCTGGTGAGCTTGAGGCCAGCCGGCGGACGATTCGTGAACGGACCGCGCCTGCGCATCGCCGCTGCATCCAGCAGCATGCGGCCCGCCCATCGGTACACGTTGAACTCGTGGACCAGGCCGCGCATGAGGCGCATCCGCGCACTGCGTGCACGCTCCGGCATGGTAAGCGCGACGCCGAGGGCCGTGGCACACTGGTCTGAATCATACGGATTCACGATGAGTGCTTCCGGCAACTCGCGGGCAGCACCCGTAAACTGGCTGAGTACCAGCACACCGTCGTCATCGTCACGCGCCGCGATGAACTCCTTGGCGACGAGATTCATCCCGTCGTGCAGGCTGGTGACGAAGCAGAGGTCCGCCGCGCGATAGTACTCGTAGACCTCGTGCGGCTCGTGATGGCGGACGATGAGCTCGATCGCGGGCCTGCCCGCCGTCCCGAAGCGCGCGTTGATCCGCTCCGCGAGCGCGCGCACGCGAACCTCGTACGCGTGGTACTGCTCGATGCTCGCCCGCGTCGGCGCCGCGATTTGTACGAAGGTAAAGCGGCCGATCCATTCCGGGCTGAGCTCGAAGAGACGCTCAACGGCTCGAAAGCGCTCTTCCAGCCCCTTCGTATAATCGAGGCGGTCGACGCCGACGCCAATCCGCTGATCCGGCGGGACGCCGAGGCGCTCGCGCACACGTGCGCGACAAACCTCGGCCGGCGCGGTGGAGAGCGCAGCCGCTGGCGGCCACTCGACGGAGATCGGATACCGCTTCACCATGGTGCGCTGCCCGCGATACGACACGCCGAACGTCTCCCGGTCGACGCGCGCCTCCAGCTGCCGGTCGACGGTGTCGACGAAGTTGTTGCAATGCGACTGGGTGTGAAAACCCAGGATGCTGCTCCCAAGCAGGCCGTCGAGCAGGCGTTCGCGCCAGGGACAGATGGCGAATGCCTCGGGGTTCGGCCACGGGATGTGCCAGAACGTGATGATCGTTGCCTCGGGCAGGCGTTCCCGGATCATCCGGGGCACCAGCGCGAGATGGTAGTCCTGCACCAGCACGATCGGGTCGGGCGACTTGGCCTCGTCGACCACGGCGTCCGCGAAACGGCGGTTCACCTTTTCGTATTGCGCCCAGTCGGCGGTGCGAAACGTCGGACGCACGTGAGCGATGTGACACAATGGCCACAAGCCCTCGTTCGCGAAGCCGTAGTAGTACCCGTTCTCTTCTTCACTCGAGAGCCAGATGCGCCGCAGCTGGTACCCCGCGGAATCCGCCGGGGCGGCAACGCGGTCGTGACGATCCACGACCTCCCGGTCGGCGGAGCCGCTGCCATGCGCGATCCACGTGCCCGAACAAGCCCGCATGATTGGTTCGACCGCCGTTACCAGCCCGCTCGCGGGCCGCTGGACGGCGATGCCGTCCGCCGTATGCACGTGGATGAAGGGCTCGCGATTCGATACCACGATGACGTCGTTTCCGCGAAGCTCTCGCGTAAGAATGCCGCGCAGCGTCTCTGGTGACCAGGAGAGCTGCTCGTCGTCCCGGAGCCGATGCTCCGACTGCAGATCGCGAATCAGCGTGCGAAGGTCGTCCGCGATGGGCTGGAGCTCACGGGCACCACCGGACATCGCGGGGCGCACGCGTCCCTCGCCACGCATCAACGTGCGGATCCCGTGGATCCAGCCGCGCCAACTCAGCTGTGCGACGAGGACCGTCAGCGCGGAGACGACGATGCCGAGCCCGACGAAGAAGTAGAACAGGTAGCGGCGCGTCTCGGCGCTGCGTCGGTCGGCGAAGCTCATGTCGTGCACCAGCACGATTGCGCCGTGCGCCGGTTCGCCCGGCGTCATCGCGCGCATGGACACCAGCACGCGTCCCTCGTCCTCGGCGATGATCCGTCCGCCGAGGGTGCCGCCCGCGTCCTGCGGCTCACTGCAGCGAATATCGCGCGGCATCGTTTGCGTTGCGATCGGCTGAGCGTCGGGCGCACTGCAGAAACCGACGGCAAAGAGCCGCTCGTCCTCGACGATGCGGCCGAAGAGCGCTCGCAGTCCGGCGGTGTCGTTTGCCGCCACGAGATCCGCCATGGGACGTTCGATGGCGCGCGCGACGAGACTTGCGCGCAGGTCGAGGTCCTTCGCGAACCAGCGAAACGTGAGTTGGTCCACGAGCGGCATGGCGGCGGACGCAAGCAGCGCGAGGAGCGCTACGAGCGGCAACACAAAGCGAAGGGACAACTTCATCATCGGTGGAGCGCGCACGCGATCAGTGCGGCAGTGAGCGCGCGACCGCGTTGCCCCGCCCCGCCGATCTCGGTGACATGGGTGCGTTCATGGTCACATGCGACTGGGGTGCCTTATCGGGCCTGTTCTGCGTGTCGGGCGGGAGCGCGTCGGCATACGTGCTCGAAATGGACTCGACCTCCACACTGAAGACGCGCAACGCCTCGACGAGCAGCCGCGTGTCCGAGTCGATGTCGCTCGCGCCGGCGGTGCCCTGACAGTTTACCAGCGCGTGGCGCGCGTAGGTGGAGAGGGTGCGGCCGAGATGCGCCGCCACCAGCGCGAGCGCCCGCAGGCGTGCAGCACGCACGGACTCCGTCGCTGGCAGGGGAGACCGCATCGTGATCGCCCGGGCGACGACAAGCAGGTCGTCCTCCTCGATCGCCATTCCTCGCGTAAATGAGTGACTCGCCATGCAGGGTATCCCTCGTAATCAGCGTGCGTTGACTGGATGTCGGTTCCGCGCCCGATGGCGTGCATCGCCGCGCGCCCACTCGGCGTTGTGGTGAAGGTATGCGGGGTACCCCCTGTAATATAGCTTTCTGGTTCCGTGATGCCACCTGGCCGGCACGCATGCGCACGCGGTGACGGCCCGCTTCCTGCTCGTCACTCCGGCATGACGCTGGCAACGCGCGTACCACTTGCCTGGTCTTTTTCGTCCTGCGTCGTCGTCGCGCGCACGGCGACATGCGGCACGTGATGCGCTGATGCGCATCGAGGACTACGCCCTCGTCGGCGATTGCGAGAGTGCCGCGCTCGTCGGTCTCGACGGCTCCATCGACTGGCTGTGCTGGCCGCGGTTCGATTCGCCCGCCTGCTTCGCGGCGCTGCTCGGCGACCCGACCCATGGACGCTGGCGTGTGGGACCCACGGATGACGACGCGAGAGGGGTTCGGCGATACCGCGACGACAGCCTCATCCTCGAGACAACCTTCACGACGGCCGAGGGCTCCGCGACGCTCGTGGACTTCATGCCGCCGGACGCCACGCGATCGGATCTTGTCCGCATCGTCATTGGGCAGACGAGTCGTGTGACGATGCGATTCGATCTCGCGTTGCGCTTCGGGTATGGCGCGCTCGTGCCATGGGTCACGCGGGTCGATGAGCACACCCTGCGTGCGATCGCGGGCCCCGACATGGTCGTGCTGCATTCGGATGTACCGTTGCGCGGCGAAGGAATGACGACCGTGGGCGAGTTCGCGGTGGAAGCCGGTGAGCGCGTCGCGTTCGTGCTCTGCTGGCGGCCTTCCCACAAGAAGCCGCCCGTGCCCGTGAACGCGCACGAGGCGCTCGCGTCGACGGAGACCTTCTGGCGCGAGTGGAGCGCACGCTGCACGTACACGGGCGAGTATCGGGACGCCGTGCTGCGTTCGCTGATCACGCTCAAGGCACTCACGTACGCGCCAACGGGCGGTATCGTCGCCGCGCCGACGACGTCGCTCCCCGAGGAAATCGGTGGGAGCCGCAACTGGGACTATCGGGTGTGCTGGTTGCGGGATGCCACGCTCACGCTCATCGCGCTCATGGACGCTGGCTACTATGACGAGGCGCTCGCCTGGCGCGACTGGCTGCTGCGCGCCGCGGCGGGAAGCCCCGACCAGGTGCAGATCATGTACGGCATGACCGGCGAGCGGCACCTGCTCGAGTGGGAGGTTCCATGGTTACCGGGGTACGAGGGGTCGCTGCCCGTGAGGGTCGGCAACGCCGCGCACGGGCAACTGCAGCTCGACGTCTTCGGCGAGGTGATGGACGCCTTGCACGAGGCGCGCATTGGCGGCATGCCCGAGAGCGCGCAGGCGTGGCGCCTCGAGCGTGCGCTCGTCACGCACCTCGAGAGCCTGTGGACGCAGCCGGATTGCGGCATCTGGGAGGTCCGTGGCGACCCGCAACACTTTACGCACTCCAAGGTCATGACGTGGGTGGCGATGGACCGCGCCATCCGCAGTGCGGAACGTTGTCATCTCGATGGTCCCATCGCCCGGTGGAAGGCACTGCGGCAACACATGCATGAGGAGATCTGCGCGAAGGCCTTCGATGCGGAGCAAGGAACGTTCGTCCAGGCGTATGGTTCGAAGCAGGTCGACGCGAGCCTCCTGCTGCTGCCCCTTGTCGGCTTCCTTCCGGCCACCGACGAGCGGATCCTCGGCACCGTGCGCGCGATCGAGCAGCGACTCGTGGTGGACGGGTTTGTCTACCGGTACGACAGCGCCCTCACGGACGACGGCCTCCCTCCGGGTGAGGGTGCGTTCATCGCCTGCAGCTTCTGGATGGTGGACAACTACATCCAGCAGGGACGCCGGGGCGACGCGCATCGCCTGTTCACCCGCCTGCTCGCGGTGCGCAACGACGTCGGCCTGCTGGCGGAGGAGTACCATCCGGCGCTGCGACGTCAGGTCGGCAACTTTCCGCAGGCGTTCTCGCACGTCGCCCTCGTGACGACCGCGCTGAGCATGCGTGGGTCCGCTCGCGACTCAGGACCGAGACGGAGTGGCGAGGGGACCTAGTCTAGGTCGTCGCGGCCCGCTCCTCTCCAGCGACCGTGCCCTGCTGGTCGTCTCCGCACGCGTCGGCCGCCGCGTTCACGTCGGAGGTCCAGTCGGCAAGCGCCCGCAGGAGCGCATCGACCTCACCGCGCATGTCGGCCGAGGAATGCTCGCCACGCACGTGGGGCGCCCCCCGCGCAGTGAACTGTTCCAGCGCCGTGGCGAACCTGCGCGACGACCGCTGCATGGCGTGGATGCACCCGCGACGGCGCGCCTCGCGCTCCGGCTCGCCGAACCGGCAACAATACGCGGCCGCCGCCTGCTCCAGGATCCGGGGCGTGACCGACTGTGGTGTAGGCGCGAGTGGCTCCGTCATCGGTCCTCCGCTGGAACGCAAGCATGTTACTACGCCGTCAATGAGCACGAGGGAACGTCTTCACCGCACGGCATTGGAACCGAACCATACCCTTCGGGGGTCTCCCCCGCAATCTGGCCCCTGCGTTCGTCGACCCCGCGTCCCGCTGGAAATGAGAGACAGAGCGAACCCGCCCACTTGACTCATCAAAAAAAATAGGTATGATCCGCCATGGCCACCAGCACTCTGAACGTCTCGCGCGTCGCTGAACTGTGCAATGCACTGGCCGACGAGGCACGCGTGGAGATCGTGACGCGATTGCTCGATGGAGAGAAATGTGTGTGCGACCTCATGGATGCGCTCGACGCGGCACAGTCCCGGTTGTCATACCACCTGAAGGTTCTCAAGGACGCGGGGCTGGTCACGGACCGGCGTGAGGGCCGGTGGTCCTATTACACCCTCGAGCGCCCGGCCTTCCTCGAAGCCGAGGAACTGCTCTCGATGCTTCGACCAAGGGCACCGCGCGCGTCGCGGTCGACATGCTGCTAGAACAAACTGCCCTGGCTCTTATTCATCAAATTTTCTTGCTCAGTGAGGTAGTGAGATGAGTCACTCTACAACCGGAACATCCCGAGACATCGAGGCGCTGCGTGAAACCGTGCAGGGCCGCTACGGCGAGGCAGCCCGCCGCGTGACCGAAGGGCAGGCCGCGACGTGCTGTGGACCCACGACGGGATCGAGCGGGTGCTGCGGCGCGACGACAGAGAGCTGGGACCCGATCACCGCGAATCTCTACGACGAAGGACAAGCGGCGGGCATTCCCGCCGAGGCGCTGCTCGCCTCGCTCGGGTGCGGAAATCCGACCGCCCTCGCTGACCTTCGCGAAGGCGAGGTCGTGCTCGATCTCGGCTCCGGTGGCGGCATTGACGTCTTGCTCTCGGCCAAGCGGGTGGGACCGACCGGCAAGGCGTACGGGCTCGACATGACCGACGACATGCTCGCGCTGGCCAACGAGAACAAGGCGCGGGCCGGAGCGATCAACGTCGAGTTCCTGCGCGGCCACATCGAGAGCATTCCCCTGCCGAGCAACACGGTCGACGTCATCATCTCCAACTGCGTCATCAACTTGTCCGGCGACAAGCGGACTGTGCTCGCCGAGGCGTTCCGCGTGCTCAAGCCGGGCGGCCGGTTCGCGGTGTCCGACGTGGTGCTGCGCGGAGAAGTACCCGAGGCGGTGCGGCGGAGCATGGAGCTCTGGGTCGGATGTGTGGCGGGGGCACTCGAAGAGCAGGAGTTCCTGTCGCTCCTGCGTGAGGTTGGCTTCGAGAATCCGAGCATCGAACCGACACGCATCTACACGGCAGAAGACGCGGCAGCGTTCCTGACGAACACGGGGCTGAATGTCGAATCATTCGCTCGGGACATCGACGGCAAGTTCATGGGTGCATTCATCCGAGCGGCGAAGCCAGGAGTGGCCGCAAGGCGCGCGATGCCGCTGGCAACGGCCGTTGCAACGGGCGGAGAAGCGTGTTGCGCCCCTGGTTGCTGCAGCTGACAGTCCATTCACCAGATACCAATTCAACGAGGTCGCCATGATCAATGCTACGACGAACGACCCGAGCCTGCGCCTCGCCATGCCGAGCGACGAGCGCGCAATCGCGGCGCTTCTCACCGCGGCGCACCTGCCGCTCGATGGCGTGCATGAGGCCTTGTCCTGCTTCGTTGTCGCTGAGGCTGCCGGGCAGATTGTCGGCGTCGCAGGGGTGGAAGCGTGCGGCATGCGCGGCGAGTACGCGCTGCTACGTTCCGTGGCTGTCGATCCGGCGTGGCGCAGCAGGGGATTGGGTCGGTCGCTCGTGTCACGCGCGATTGCGCTCGCCGAGGAGCGCGGAACGAAGGCGCTGTACCTGCTCACGACGACGGCCGAGGGCTATTTCCCATCGTTCGGCTTCTCGCTCACGTCACGCGAGGCGGTGCCCGACGACGTGCGCGCCACCGCAGAATTTCAGGGTGCGTGTCCGGCGAGTGCGACCGTGATGATGCGCGCCAATTCGCGATGATGCGGTATTTCCTCTTTCCGAGGTGCACGCCAACTATCCAGCACTGGACACGGTTATCCGCGATGCGGGCACGAAGGGCGAGGTCGGGGGCGGTATCACCTGGGTGACCTGGTGGGCTACGCGCCGTGGCCGGATGACGTCGTCCGCAGAATCCAGCGAGAGGGCATTCCGGGCGTGGCGGGAAACTACGACTCAACCGTGGCGACGGCCTACAAGCATTGCGGGTGTCGCTATGAGGATGCGCAGCAAGAGGCACTTGCCCACGAGAGCTACACCTGGACGCTGGCCAACACCTCCGACGCGGGCAAGCGCTACCTCGGCAGCCTGCCGTTTCGCATCGACATCCGGCCGCTTGGCGGTCACCTCTCCGGGCCGACGATTCGCCTCGTCCACGGCAATCATGCCTTGCATATCGTGTACGTCACGAAGGATCGCAGCGACGAGTTTCTTTCGACGATGGGCAAGCATCTCGGATCGAAGGAGGGCGACCGGCATCGGAGGCAGCACGGCGACGGAAGTCATCGATGCCTCGGTGGGGTTCATTGCGCTGTTCGGCGTGGCGGTGCTCAACGGTGTCGTCATGATCGCCTATATCAATCAGCTTCGCGCGGATGGCCATCCCCTCGGCGACGCGGTTCGCGACGGCGCCGCGGCGCGGCTCCGACCCGTGCTCATGACGGCACTCGTGGCGAGCGTGGGATTCATTCCGATGGCGATCTCGACCAGCAGTGGTGCTGAAGTGCGGCGCCCGCTCGCGTCAGTCGTCATCGGAGGCCTGTTTTCGGCCACACTGCTCACACTGCTCGTTCTGCCCTTGGTCTATACGTGGGTGGAAGAGCGAAGCATCGCGCGTAGCGCGCTGGAGGGCTGAGATGTTGGGCGGATATCGTAGTGCGCATCCATTCGGTGATCGGACACTGTTCGAGCGGCTGCCATGAGTGAATCGGCCGACATGCCAACTCGCGCGGTATTGGTCCGTCAGGGGCAACTGTTCTCGCGCATCACCCTCATCTACAACGCATGCGAGGGCTTGGCTGCAATCATCACCGGCGTGATGGCGGGGAGCATTGTGTTGGTGGGCTTCGGTCTCGACAGCATCATCGAAGTCATTTCGGGCGCTGCCGCGCTCTGGCGCCTGCGCGCGGACGTGGACGTCGCCCGGCGTGAGCACGCCGAGCGTTTCGCTCTCCGCATCATCGGAGCGTGTTTCGTGGGCTTGGCACTTTACATCGCAGCGGATGCCGGCCAAGCGCTGGTCCGGCATGAGATGCCCTCGGCCACGCTGGCGGGTACTATCGTTGCTGGACTGTCGGTCGTCGTGATGCCCGTGCTCGCGCGGCGGAAGCGGCGCATTGCCATCGCCCTTGGCAGCCGCGCGCTCCAGGCGGATGCGGTGCAGACCGCTCTCTGCGTCTGCCTCTCGGCGATTGTGCTGATCGGCCTCCTGCTCAATGCCACGCTCGGCTGGTGGTGGGCGGATCCGGTCGCCGCGCTCGTGATGACGCCCATCATCGCGCGAGAAGGCATCGACGGTCTCCGGGGCAACGACAACTGCGATCATTGTGGCACGAGTTGAGCTTGTCCGTTTTACGAGGATTGCTCCACCGGTGTCTCCACGCTCTCTCGACTAAAGCTTTTCGATCGCGTCCACGGAGGCGTCATTACCATCTGGTGCGTACGAGAGCGTACGCGTGGACGTCATCACACCGGTAGCGTAGAGGCCGCGAACGGCCCGTCAGCGAGCGAAGCTTAGACCGCGCTCGCCGGCGCCTGTTCGCATGGATGCGCCGCGCTCGCGTGTTCCAGCTGGATCGTACAATGCCCGATCCGGAAGCGATCGCGCAGTGCATCACATGCACTCCGCAACCGGTCGTCGTTGATCGAGTTGTCCGGCGTCACCAAATGGACGGTCAGTGCGGTCTCAGTTGTGCTCATGGCCCAGATGTGCAGATCGTGCGCGGCGCTCACCCCCGGTAACTCCTCCAGGTAGCGTTGAACGAGCGCCGGGTCGATGTGTTCAGGGACGGCGTCCATCGCGAGGTTCACCGATTCGCGCAACAATCCCCACGTCCCAAGCGTGATGACAAGTCCGATTGCGATGCTCACGACCGGATCAATCCAGAGAAGTCCGGTCGATCGGATGACCAGTCCGGCGATCACCACCCCGAGTGCCACCAGGGCATCCGACGCCATGTGCATGAATGCGCCTCGCACGTTCACGTCATGCGCACGGCCCGAGAAGAACATGAGCGCGGTGATTCCGTTGATGACAATGCCGAGCGCGGCGACCCACATGATCGTGGTGGCGACAACCGGATGGGGATGCTGCAGCCGGCGAATGGCCTCCCAGGTCACGGCACCGGTGACCAGGAGGAGGGTAGCCGCGTTGATCAATGCCGCGAGAATCGACGCGCGCCGCAGCCCGTAGGTGTGGCGGCCGGTCGGCGCAGACCTGCTCAATCGCATGGCACCCCACGCAATCAGCAGTCCCATCACGTCACTCGCGTTGTGCCCCGCGTCGGATATGAGGGCCAGCGAATGCGCGGACATTCCGTACACGACTTCGGCGATCACGAACAGAGTATTCAGTGAGACGCCGACCAGGAAAGCGGTATTGAAGTTGGCGGGCGCGTGAGAGTGTCCGTGCCCACCATGGGAGGCGTGCGACGCGTGGTCCGAGTGGTCGTGCTCGTGCGTGTGTGCAGCGCCCATTCGGTCGGCTCGCGACTCAGGTACCCTTCGGTGCGACGGCCACCTTGTTCGCGAGGCTCGCGTCGCGGTTGTACACGTCATCACCGAAGAACAACTGACCGTCACGGATATAGGCCGTGAAGTACACGATGTACACGGGCAACTTCTGCGGCACGCGGACCGCGCTATTGTCCGAGCCGGAATTCATCGCTTGCTGCACGCGTGCGGCGTCCCAGCCCAGTACCCACTGTGCCATCTCCGCGGGTTTCTCGAGACGGATACATCCGTGGCTGGCGGCCCTGTCCGTCTTGTTGAACAGTTCCTTCGCTGGCGTATCGTGCAGGTAGATGTTGAAGGAATTGGGGAAGAGGAACTTCACCAGACCGAGTGAGTTCTTTCCGCCTGGGCGCTGCCGAATGCGTGTGGCCCCGCCGTCCTTGTAGTACTCCATATCGTTCCGCTCCAGGTAACCGGGGTCGGCGGCTGCCTTGGGGCCGGTCTCCTTCGCCTGAATGTCTGGCGTGATGTTCCAGTACGGGCGGAACACCACACTTTCCATGGTGTCGCTGAAGACCGGCGTCACCTTGCCTTCATACTCCTGCCCCACCACGACTTTCATCGTCAGCTGCTTCTGTCCGCTGTCGTAGGCGTCGAGTCGAAAGGCCGGAACATTGACGAATATGTACCGCGTGCCGAGCGCGCGCGGCAGCCAGCGATGCCGCTCGAGATTCGCGGCGATCTGCTTGGCGCGGTCCTCGGCGGGCACGTTCAGGGCTTCGAGCGTCGCCCTGTCGAGCTTCCCCGTCTTTTCCAGACCGTGCCGCTCCTGAAAACGCGTGAGCTCGACGCGTGCGCCGCCGTCCGCTACCGCCGCGCCTGAACGTCGAGAGGCACGGCGCTGGCTCGGAACCGTTTTCGGTAGAGCGCTGCTATCCACGACCCCCGTCGGCACGGCGGTGGAGTCGACCGCGTGCTGTCCCGGCGTGCTGGACGAATCTCCGGCGAGCTCGGAATCCAGCCTGTTTTTCAGGTCCGCTGGAGCCGTGGCACTGGAGACGGATTGCCATCCGCCGCTCGCGGCAATCGTGCGGTAGCGCGCATACGCCGCCTTCAGCGCTTGATAGTCGGGGTTCTGCGGCGCCATAGAGTCGAGCGCCGGTTTCATGTCGGTCGCTTCGATGCCGCGGACGATCGCGGTGTCGAGCTCGCGGCCGCCGGCAGGAATGTGCCACGCCTGGGAGACCGTCTTCGGATCGACCTGTCCAATCAACATGTCGGCAGCATATGCGACGTAGGCCGACGTCAGGAGAACATCCGCCTCACCGAGCGTGGCGGCAGATGCGGTGTCCGTGAGGCGCTTCGCGTCAACGACGCGCTCGATTGCCGCAATCGGATACGCCGTGGTGTCAAGGCCGTGATCGGGGGCTTCGCGCAATGCGCCCAGGAGCGCACTGGCGCGTTCCTTCACACCTCCCTCCTCGAGCCAGAGGGGCGCGTTGCCGTAGGCCTTGTACAGTCCGCGCACACGCGTCCAACGCTCCCGCGTGACCCAGGCGGGCCGGTCGTTCCCTTCGATGCGCACAGCGATCGCGGGCTTCAGCGTCGCCGTGTCGACGTTCAGGACCTTGCCCACCTCACCAGGTGAATAGCGGACATGCTTCGTCGACCCCTTGCATCCCGTGGCAAGAGTCAAAGCCACGAGCCCGACCGCCGCCACATTCCGAATTGATGAACTCAACAGGCCGCGATCTGGCGACACTCGACGGATCGTTGCCGTACTTGAAACTTGATGCATGTGAGCCCTTAGTCAGGAGAGAATCGCATACACTTCAAGTCATGAGTCGTGCCATCGTACACGGGGCACAATCGCGGGCGGGCGGCCAGCACACTCGGCGAAGCGGGTACCAAATCGGGCGGCGAGCACGGCGTCCTTCCTTCGCGACCGCGCCCGCACCATGCCGCTCACCAAGCCGAACGAGCTGAGACCAACCACCGCTTCGCGAGGAGAGGGGTAAACTAGAATTCCGCGGGGTTGACGCTGCGTGCCCACACTGTTGTCACAGTGCATCATGTCCCTCCTCCCTGGTTCGCACGCGAATGACACGCGACAACGGCCAGACCAAGATCTTGCCATCGCCCCGATTGCCGGTGTGCGCGACGCGCGCGATGACTTCCGCAACCGCGTGTGAGCGCTCCGCACCGCTGAGGTGAAGTTGTTCCATGATCAGTATTCCACCGTCGCCCCTTCGAACCACCCGTAGAGCGTGGGCAGCAGAAGCAGCGTGAGAAGCGTTGACGAGAGCAGGCCGCCGACGACGACGGCCGCGAGCGGGCGCTGGACTTCGGAACCGGCGCCGCTGGAAAAGAGCAGCGGCAGCAAGCCGAGAATGGCCACCGTCGCCGTCATGAGCACCGGGCGAAGCCGCAGAACAGTGCCTTCATACACAGCGTCCGCGACGCTCCTGCCATCGCGCCGGAGCGAGTTGATGTAGCTCACCAGCACCACACCATTGAGCACGGCCACGCCGAACAGCGCGATGAAACCGACCGAGGCAGGTACCGACAGATACTGCCGCGACACCGCCAGACCGAGAATGCCGCCGATCAGGGCGAACGGCACGTTCAGGATGATGAGACCCGCCTGCTTCAGCGAGCCAAAGCTCGAGAAGAGCAGCAGGTAGATCAGACCGATCGTGATTGGCACGATGATGGCCAGCCGCTTCATGGCACGCTGCTGGTTCTCGAACTGTCCTCCCCACGTGAGGAAGTAGCCGGTGGGCAGCTTCACCTTCGCGGCGATCTGCCGCTGCGCGTCAGCGACGAAGCCGCCCATGTCGCGTCCGCGCACGTTGAGCTGGATGACGATGCGCCGCTGGCCGTCGTCGTGGCTGATCTGCTTCGGACCGACGACCGTCGCGATGTCAGCGACCTGCGAGAGCGGCACGCGCGCTCGGCCGTCCCTCGTCGGAATGAGCAGCGCACGGATTGCAGAGATGTCGTTCCGGTATTGCTCCTGTACGCGCACCGTGATGTCGAAGCGGCGGATTCCCTCGAACACCTGGCCTGCGTCTTCACCGCCGATCGCCGTCTCGATCACCTCCTGCACGTCATCGACGTTCAATCCGTAGCGCGCAATCGCATCCCGATTGATGCGGATCTGGAGTTGGGGCTGGCCGCCCACCTGTTCCGTCTGCACGTCGGCCGATCCGGGAATGGCTGCGACGACACGCTGAATCTCCTCACCCGTTGCGACGAGACGATCGAGGTCGTCGCCGAACAGCACGATCGCGAGCTGCGCCTTCACGCCGCTCAGCAACTCATCGACTCTGTTCGCGATCGGCTGCGAGAAATTCAGGGCGACGCCGGGCATGCGTCCGAGCGCCTTCGCTAGCGTGTCGACCAGGTCCGGTTTGGAACGTCCCGACTTCCATTGCTTCTCCGGCTTCAGCGTGACGATCGCCTCGATGTTATTCACCGGCTCCGGATCGCCACCCGCCTCGGCGCGGCCCGTCTTCGAGACGACGTCCTCGACCTCCGGGAAGCGCCGCGCGATCTGCTCGAGTTGCGTGGCGGTGCGAATGGCTTCGTCGAGTCCCGCTGATGGCGCGAGCGTTGCCCGGTAGAGGATCGAGCCCTCCTCCAGTACAGGGACAAACTCGGAGCCGAGAAAGGGGACGAGGGCAAGGCTGAGCACGAGCGCGACGACCGCAGCACCCACCGTCTTCTTCCGATTGACGATCGACCAGCGCAGGGCCGGCAGATACGGGCGCTTCACGACGCGCATGATCCAGGTGTCCTCCTCGCTTCCCCCCTTGAGGAAAAATGCGCAGAGCACGGGGATAATCGTGAGCGAGAAGAGCAGCGACCCGATCATCGCGAACACGACGGCGAATGCCATCGGCCGGAACATCTTACCTTCGACGCCCTGAAGTGTGAGCAGGGGGAGGAACACGAGGATGATGATCGCGATGGCGAAGACGATGGGCCGTCCCACCTCGCTCGCCGCACGCAGGATGATGTGCAGCCGCGATGCCGGATGCGCGATTCCCATTTCTTCCGTGGCCGTACCCCCGCCCAAAGCCGCGGCGTTGTGTAGCGCGCCATGTGCGGCATCCTCCGACAGATGCCGATACACGTTCTCCACCATCACCACGCCGCCATCCACCATCATGCCGATGCCGATGGCGAGGCCGCCGAGGCTCATCAGGTTCGCGCTGAAGCCGAAGTACTGCATGAGCACGAACGCGAGGAGCAGCGACAGCGGCAGCATCGCTGTGACGATGAGTGCGCTCCGCACGTTGCCGAGGAACAGGAAGAGGATGACCACGATCAGCACCGCCCCTTCAAGCAACGCGTCCTTCACGGTTCCCACCGCGCGTTCCACAAGCTCGGACTGATCGTAGTACGGCACCACCTGCACGCCGGGTGGCAGCGACTTGTTCAGCTCCGCGACTCTGGCCTTCACCGACGCAATGACCTGCGAGGTGTTCTCATAGATGCGCTTGAGCACGATGCCGGTGACCGCTTCCCCCTTGCCGTTCATCGTCACCGCACCGCGTCGCACTTCGGGGCCAATGACGACCTCCGCGATGTTGCGCACGTAAACCGGCGTTGTTCCACGCTGCGCGACAATGATGTTGCCGAGATCAGCAATCGTTTCCGCGAGCCCGAGCCCGCGGATGATGTATTCCTCGGGGCCGCGTGTGATGTATCCGCCACCGACGTTCCGATTGTTCACGCCCACCGCTTCGCGGATGTCGGCGAGTGTCACGCCGTATTGCAGCATCGCACGCGGATCGACCCGGAGCTGGTACTGCTTGACGTCACCGCCAAAGGAAAGCACCTCGGTCACGCCCGGCACCGTCCGCAGGTTGTACTTGACGATCCAGTCCTGGAGCGTGCGCAATTCTATGGTGTTTTGCTCTCCGCGAACGACGTACTGGTAGATCTGTCCCAGTCCCGTCGTGATCGGACCAAGCTTCGGCTCGCCCAGTCCGGGTGGAATCTCGGATCGTGCCTGCTGAAGCTTTTCCAGCGTGAGCTGTCGCGCGAAGTACACGTCCACGTCGTCGGTGAAGTACACCGACACCTGGCTGATGCCGAACGCCGAGATGGACTTGACCTGTGCCACGTTCGGGAGGCCGTTCATCGCAACCTCCACGGGATAGGTGATGAGCTTCTCCACCTCCTCCGGAGCGAGTCCTGGCGCTTCCGTGACCACCTGGACGAGCACGGGCGACACGTCGGGGAAGGCATCGATCGGCAATCGCGTGAGCGCGAATGCGCCTCCGCCGAGCACGCCGATCGACATGAACACGATCAGCAACCGGTTCTTGAGCGAGAATGCGAGGAGTCGTTCGATCATCCGTCATTCCCCGCCAAAGGTGGCCTTCAACAGCTCGGACTTGAGCTGAAAGGCGCCCTGCACGACCACCCGGTCTCCAACGCGGATGCCCCGGGTAATCACGACATTGCCGCCCGCGCCGCGCGCACCCACCTCAACGGAACGTGCGACGAACCGACCAGGCGCCGTCTGCACGAACACCACTGGCTTGCCGTTCAAATCCTGGACGGCGATCTCGGGCAGCGTGAGTATCGGCGTGCTGGGTCCGACCGCCGGAGCGGCGATGCGTACCTGCGCGAACATGCCCGGGCGGAGTCGCTTCGATTCGTTCTCGACCGTCACCCGGAGCTTGATCGTCCGGCTCAACGAATCGACGACGCCGCCCGCGTAGGTGACTCGGCCGGCGAATGTTTCTCCCGGCAGTGCTGTGGGCGCGACCTTCACAGCCGCTCCCTTGTGCACCCGCCGCAAGTCCGCCTCGTACACATCGACGGCGATCCACACGTGGCGGAGGTCGGCGACGGTAAAGACGTTCGACGCCGGCCCCACGATCTGTCCGGGCGACGCGTTGCGCTCGACCACCGTGCCAGCCACGGCAGACCGAAGACCGTAACTTCCGCCGGCGCCCGAAGTCGCACCGTAGCTCTTCAGCTTCGCCTGGGCGCTGTTGAAATCAGCTTCCGACGTGCGGTAGATGCCCTCGGCGTCGAGCATCTCCTTCTGCGGTGAAATCTCCAGCTCGAAGAGCCGCTTCTCCCGTTCGTAGTTGCGTTTGGCGACCGACACGCCGGCGCGGGCGCGCTCCAGATCGCCTCGCGTCTGGCTGACGTCCGGACTTTCGACGATGGCGAGGACTTGGCCGGCGGACACCTCCTGACCAAGGTCCGCCGTGACCTTCGCAATCCGCCCTTCAGCGCGCGGCGCCAGCACCGCAACCCGGTCAGCATCGTACACGATGGCGCCGTTGGCCACGAGCTCGTCCTGGGCGGAAGCGGTGGCTGGAAGCACCTGTACCCTAGCCAGTCGCAAACTCGCCGAGTCCAGCGTCACCACGCTGTCAGCACCAGCGGTCTTGCCGGTGGCAGTGTCCTTTCCTCCAGCGCTCTCCCCCGCCGGGGATCCCTTCCGCCGCGCCAATACGACTATGAGGATCACCAGAACCGCTATGACGGCGGCGATCACGCCCCATCGCCGAGTGAAGCGAAATCGGGTATTCCGCGGGTGATGTCCGTCGGCCCGTGGATCCCGGTCCGGGATCGACTCTTCATTGCTCACGGTTGTTCCTCGGTTCGATCGACAGTGGAGAGCCTATGGCAGCCGTGAGATCGGCTGCCGCTATGCGTTCGGCCAGCCACGCCGTCCAGTAGTCCTGCTCCGCGTCGCTTACCTGATTTCTGATGAGGAGCAGAACGGGAAGTCCGACCTTTCCCTCGCGATATGCCGTTTCCAGGAGTCGGCGGTTGTCACGCGCGGGCCCGAGGACGGTTCGCTCGAGCACCTCGACTTCGCCGGCCGCGGTCAGGTAGGCGCGCATCGCGGACTCCACGTCGGCGCGTACGCGTGTCACGAGCGCGGAACGTTCCAGCGAAACGCGCTCCGCCATCGCGCGACGCGCATCGACCTCGCCGTGATTCCGATTGAAAATCGGGATGCTGATTCCAATGCCGGGGCGGAGGGTGCGACCCGTTCCTGCTTCATTCCGTTGCGACAGCAGGCGCGCGGCCAGATTCGGCAGCGCTTCGCGGCGGGCAAGAGCGACGTCGGCGGTGGCCTGCGTCAGCTCGGCATTTCGCGCGGCGAGATCCGGGCGGCGCAAGACAGCGCGGACGACCAGCGCAGCGAGCGTCGTATCTCCGGCCTCCCCGAAGGGTGCGAAGTCCACATGGGGATCGGTACCCATGCTGTCCACTATTACGTGCCGATGGACCGTACTGTCATAGACCGCCACCACCGGATCCGGTGACGGGAGTCCGATGAGTCGCTTCAGCTCGATCATGCTTTGTTGTTGTTCTCGTCGGGCGGAGAGAGAGCGCGCGCGCGAACGACCGAGTTCGACGATCGAGAGGTTGTAGTCCAGTTTGCTGATCTCGCCTTCGCGGAGCTGCTTCGTAGCGACTTGAGCGAGTCGCTCGTTGAGCGCCAGCACTTCTGCAGCCAGAGCAGCGCGGCGGTCGGACGCGACCGTTCGGTAGAAATCGCGGTCGACCTCGGCCAGCGTCAATCGCAACGCGTCGGCGATGGAATACTGTGCGCGTGACACGCCAGCCCGAGCACCGGCCGTGCGCGCGGAGCGCTGTCCCCCTATTTCAATCTCCTGCGTGAGGCCGATCTCCGGACTGCTGCCCCCCGTTCCACCACCGAGCAGGTCGGTGCCGGGATTGAAGCGAAATGCGCTCGCCTGCCGAAGTTGCCCCTGCGCGATGGCGGTTTCGGTACGGACGGCGCGCAGTTCCGGGTTTGAGCGCAGTGCGGCGGTACGGGCATCCGCGATCGTCAGCCGGATGCTGTCGCCCTGCACGGGCGCTCGTTGAAGTGTTGTCGCCCCTGCGAGCGACGGAAGGAACAGGTACGCCGCAGTGAGAAAGCGCCGCACCTGGAAGTGAAACTCGTTCGGGCGCTCAGTGGGCGTCGGAAGGAGGCTGGCAAATGGAATAGACGTATCGGACACGAACCTGAGGATTCGGCGCGCCGCGCGCTTCCTGGCGCAGGGTGCGCAAAGGAAACGCGATGACCGCGTAAGAAGGCTGAAACGATTGTTGAGGCCCGGTGCAACGACCGGGTGGGTGCGGTTCGAGACGCGCGATGCCGCGCTACGCGAGCCGCAGGCGCTTACGCGATGGGCGGGCGCAGACTGGGAGCACCAAACACACTGCGGAGCGCAGGCACAGGGGCGCTGGGAGTTTCACCAGCGATAGCAGGAGGACACGTGAGCGCGTACTTCTTTCCAGCCGTGCCGGCGTGGCCGTGTCCGCAATGTTCGAAGTGTGCAACGTGCGCAGGAGCACCGTGCGTATCGGGGCGAGACTCCTGGTGCGCGCGGGCGACATGTGTCGCGGAAGACGACCGCTCTGTCGAGCCGACCTGAGTCGTGTCGGCGTCACCATCGTGAACATCGGGTACCACGATCTCGAGCGCGCTAACCGAAAAGGCAAGCGCGATCAGAAACGTTGCACAACGATGAACCACTCTCGACGAACGCACGATTCGATGCTCTGGCGCAGTGTGACGGCTGCTGCACGGTTTCGCTCGATGACAACCACTACTCGAGACTAAAAGGTCGACGCGCGTGCTGTGGGTTGGATGTTAGCTTCGGGCAGCCTCCCGAGCAATGGAGTGGCGAACACCGCGTTGCACAACGCGAGCACGCACGTTCTTCATCAATGGGATACGCTACGACGATGATTGGCACACCGTAGAGGTTTTCGCCGCGGCGATCGAGGCAGCGTCGGGGGCCGGAAAGTAACGTGAAGCACGCATACGGTCACCCGCGTCGTTAGGTCGGCGCACCTATCCCGCGGCTTGACCAACAGCGGCCGTTCGCAGCTCGCGCTTCAGCACCTTGCCGGTCGCCGTCATCGGTAATGTGTCCCTGAATTCGACGACCCGCGGATACTTGAACGCAGCCATCGTCTCGCGCGACCACGCGATCAGCTCCTCCTCCGAGATCGTGGCGCCCGGTTTTCGTATGACGTACGTCTTGACCTCCTCGCCGAGCGCCTCGTCCGGCACGCCGATCACGGCGACCAGCGACACGTCGGGATGGCTCATCAGTACCTCCTCGATCTCGCGCGGGTAGACGTTCATTCCACCGCGGATGACGAGGTCCTTGATCCGGTCCACGATGAACAGATATCCGTCATCATCCTTGCGGCCCACGTCTCCGGTGTGAAACCAGCCGTTGCGCAAGACGTGTTGCGTAGCGTCGGCGCGCCGGAAATACCCTTTCATGATGTTGTGCCCGCGAATGACGATCTCGCCGACGTCGCCCTGAGGCACCTCGACGTCATTGTCGTCGACCACCATCACATCGCAACCCCAGATGGGCAGTCCGACTGAGCCTGGCTTTCGCGGCTTGCCGTACTGGTTGAATGTCGCTACGGGCGACGTCTCGCTCAGTCCATAACCCTCCATGATTTCCACGCCGAAACGGTGGTCGAAGGCGTGCAGGATCTCGACGGGCAATGGAGCGCCTCCGGAGGAGCACACGCGCAGGTTGGCTGCAATTACCGACGTGTCGATCTCGAGCTGCTCGACATGACGCAGCAGCGCCCAGTACATGGTGGGCACGCCGGCAAACGCGTTCACTTGCTCGGCCAGCATTGCGTCCAGCACGGCAGCCGGCTCGAACCGGGAGACCAGCACCACTCGGTTGCCCTGCAGAAGGTGCGCGTTCATCACCGCCGTCTGGCCGAACGAATGGAAGAGCGGCAATACGGCGAGTGCCGAGGCTGGAGCGGTGCCCAGCGGCCCGATGAACATGTCGCGCGACGCCATCGCGTTCAGCACCATGTTCGCGTGCGTCATCTCGGCGCCCTTCGGTTGGCCCGTCGTCCCCGAGGTGTAAAGGACGACCGCTGTGTCGTCAGGCGCACGCAAGACTGTTTCGAACATCTCGGACTGCCGTTGCATCAATGCGCCGAGGGTCGGCATGCCGGCCACGGGTGAAATGCCCGCTGGCTCGCGCGTCATGACGACCAGATGCTCACAGCTCGGCACACTCGCGACGGCCTCCGCAGCCATCTGCGCCATCGGGAGCTCGGCCGTGCCCTCGAAGCAGAGGTGGACGCGCGCCGCGGAGTCGTGCAGGTGCTGCGCGATCTCACGAGGCTTCAGGAGTACGTTGAGGGGCACGACCGCCGCGCCGGCCTTGAGGATCCCGAAGTGCGCGATGGGAAAGTGGGGCGTGTTGGGGCACGACAGGGCCACGTGGTCACCGGGCTGCACACCGAGCGCGCACAGCGCGGACGCTACGCGTCGTGCAGCGATATCGAGCTGGCCGTAGGTGAGGCGCGAACCGCCGGCCACAATCGCTTCCCAATGAGGGTTGAGGCGCGCGTGGTGCTCGATCAGCATCGCGAGGTTGAGCATCGTCAACGTTCTCCTCAAGGTGCTTGCCTGAGTGCGTGCCAGCGCCAGGTGGTGGGCGGCACAACAGTAGCCGTCGGTCGCTGCGCGCGGGCCGGGCGGTATAACGTGAACAGCGCGACATCGCGGCGCGAGGGCCGTCCGCGCAATGCTGATGCGACGCGAGCTCCTGACATGTGCCGCCGTTGCAGCGCGAGGCACGATGCGACGACTGCGCATGGCGCATCGTTCGGACAGGCGTAGCTTTGCGAAAGGACACCTGCCAAGAGCCGAGAGACATGAGTCAATCATCGCATCCCGTCCGAGGCCAGCGGCTCGCGCGCGTCGTGCTCACGCTTACGCTGGTTGCAGGGTGCGGACTGCCGGCGGTGGTGCCTCCGGCTCCTGCGTCGGGAATTGGCACGGCGGTTCAGGTGTGGCTGACCACCGGCGACCAGAGCAGGCGTCTCACGCGCGAATCCGACGTGCACCTCCGCACGGATAGCGCGACCGGGCTTCCGCTCATCACGGTCGATCCCACCACCACCTACCAGCGAATGATCGGCTTCGGCGCGGCGTTTACCGACGCGTCCGTCTACCTCATCCAGGGGAAGATGTCGCCCTCGCAGCGTGAGGCGCTGCTGCAGGACCTCTTCTCGCCGACGAATGGCATCGGCCTGAGCTTCGCGCGCGTGACGATGGGCGCGTCGGACTTCTCGCTGCGTCTCTACAGCTACGACGACATGCCCGCCGGTACGTCCGACAGCCTGCTGGCCTCGTTCTCGATCGACGTGGATCGCGCGGACCGGTTGCCGGTGATCAAGCGCGCGCTCGCCATCAACCCGCAGTTGACACTTGTGGCGAGTCCCTGGAGCGCCCCGGCGTGGATGAAGTCGAGCGGCAGCCTCGTCACCGGTACCTTGAAGCCGACCGCCTACGCCGCCTTCGCCAACTACTTCGTGAAGTTCATCCGGGCCTATGCGGCCGAGGGCGTCTCGATTGCCGCGGTGACGGTGCAGAACGAGCCGGCATTCGAGCCGACGGATTATCCCGGCATGCGCCTGGACGGGCCGGCACGCGCCGCCGTGATCGGCGGTTATGTGGGACCTGCCTTCGCGCAGGCTGGATTGAAGACGCAGATCTGGGATTGGGACCACAACTGGGATGCACCGCAGCAGCCGTCGATCGTGTTAAGTGATCCCGTCGCACGGCAATACGTGCAAGGTGTGGCGTGGCATTGTTATGGCGGCGACGTCGCCGTGCAGTCGGCCGTGCATGATGCGTATCCCGACAAGGACACCTACTTCACGGAATGCTCGGGTGGCGACTGGGCGCCGGAATTTGCCGGCACGCTCAAGTGGGACGTGCAGCAACTGATCATCGGCGCCACGCGCGGCTGGGCGCGCGGCGTGGCGCTCTGGAACCTGGCGCTCGACGAGCACAATGGTCCGCATCTCGGGGGTTGTGGCAACTGCCGTGGCGTGGTGACAGTGAATGCAGTCACGGGAGCGGTTACGCGCAATGCAGAATATTTCGCACTCGCGCACGCGAGCAAGTTCGTCAGACCGGGCGCGCTGCGACTCGCGTCGTCACCGTCACAGCGCGGGTTGGAGAGCGTTGCCTTCCGGAATGTCGATGATGGATCGCTCGTCGTGATTGTGCTGAATCCTACCGTCGCGCCGCTAGCGTTCGCCGTCCGCAATTCAGGGGCTGCATTCAACTACACGCTTCCTGCGGAAGCGGTTGCGACGTTCGTCTGGAAATGACGCCCTAGCGCCTCGGCCGCCTGCGAGAGAGCATTCGACATGACAATCGACCGACGCGAGTTTCTCGGCATCGCCAGCGGCGCGGTGGTGGCGCCCCTGCTCCGTGGTGACGCGGTGGCTGTACCCGCACCGGCCGAGACGGCGCCGCGCGACGCAGATGCGGTCGACGCAGACGTCGTCGAGGTGCGCAGCGTGCGCCGTCCGTCGAACGAGCGAAGAAATTCCTGGTACGCCAGCAATCGGGCGCCACTCGCGCACGAATACTTCGTGAAGCTGCCGGTGACCAGCATAAAGCCAGGCGGGTGGCTTCGCCGACAGATGGAGTTACAACGAGACGGGCTCACCGGGCACCTCGACGAGATCAGCTTCTGGCTCTCGCGCCCGGACAACGCATGGCTGAGCAAGGACGGCAAGGGCAAGCATGGGTGGGAGGAGCTCCCGTACTGGCTGAAGGGATTCGCGAACATCGGCTACACGCGCGGCGACACGGCAATGATCGCTCGCGCGAAATTCTGGATCGAGGCGGTACTCGCCAATCAGCGCGAGAGCGGCGACTTCGGTCCGGAGGTCTTCAAGGGTGCGGGCAACCGCGACCTGTGGACGAACATGCCCATGCTGTTCTGCTTGCAGTCGTACCACGAGTACTCGGACGATCCACGCGTGCTGCAGCTGATGCAGCGGTATTTCGCGTGGCAACTCACCATTCCTGACGACAAGTTCCTGCGCGACTACTGGGAGAACAGCCGCGGCGGCGACAACATGGTCAGCGTGTACTGGCTGTACAATCGGACGGGCGACGCCTCGCTGCTCGATCTCGCTTCGAAGATTCATCGGTGCACGGCGAACTGGCGCCAGCCGCGCAAGTTGCCCAACTGGCACAACGTGAACATCGCGCAGTCCTTCCGCGAGCCAGCGACGTACTACCTGCAGAGTCACGACACGCGCGACCTCAACGCGACGTACGCCGACTTCGACCTCGTGCGCGAGCTGTACGGACAGGTACCCGGCGGAATGTTTGGCGCCGACGAAAATGCGCGCGTCGGCTACGACGATCCGCGGCAGGCCATCGAGACGTGCGGGATGGTCGAGCAGATGACGTCGAATGCCCTGCTGCTGCGTTTTACCGGTGACTCGAGCTGGGCCGACAACACGGAGGACGTCGCCTTCAACATGTTCCCCGCGGCCTTCACGGCGGACTATCGCGCGCTGCGCTACCTCACTGCACCGAACATGGTGATCAGTGACGGGAAGAATCACGCGCCGGGTATCGCGAACAACGGCCCGTTCCTGATGATGAACCCATTCAGCAGCCGGTGCTGCCAGCACAATCATGCGGCCGGCTGGGTGTACCATGCCGAGAATAGCTGGATGGCGACACCGGATGATGGGCTTGCCGCTCAGCTCTACTCCGAAGGCGAGGTGCGCGCGCGGGTCGGTGACGGAACGCACGTTCGCCTCGTGACGACCACGAGGTATCCGTTCGATGAGCGCATCAGCATCGCGGTCGACGCGCCGCACCCGGTGCAGTTTCCGCTTTACTTGCGTATACCACGCTGGTGCCGAAAGCCGGCGCTGCAGGTGAACGGACGTACACTCGCGGTGGACGGGCGGCCTGGTGAATACCTGAAGGTGACGCGCACATGGCGCGCGGGTGATCGCGTGTCGCTGACGTTGCCGATGGACGTCACTGTTCGCGAGTGGCGCCGGAACAAGAACAGCGTGAGTGTCAACTACGGTGCGCTCACGTTCTCGCTCGACATTGCGGAGCGCGCGGTGCAGCGGAGCAGTACCGAGACGGCGGTGAACGACGCGCGCTGGCAGGCGGACGCCGACGCAAGCAAGTGGCCGTCATTCGAGCTCCAGCCGGCGTCAGCGTGGAACTACGGATTGTTGCTCGATGACGCTGATCCGGCCCGCTCCTTCACGGTGGTGAGGCGCGCGTGGCCGACGGACGGTAATCCGTTTACCCAGGCAAACGCGCCGATCGAGTTGCGGGCGCGCGGGAAGCAGATCGAAGCGTGGGGGATCGACGAGTACGGCCTGGCAGCGGTGCTCCCGCAGAGCCCAGTACGCTCCGATGCACCGACGGTGGGCGTGAGGCTCGTCCCGATGGGCGGCGCTCGGCTCAGGATCTCCGCGTTTCCCAGAGTGACGTAGCAAGACTGTTCGCTGCCAGGCAGCGCGCGGACGACGAGCGCAGTAGCGATGCGTCAGTAGCGCATGTCGGCGCCGGTGACGACACGCCACGTGTCCCGCGCGATGAGCAGCTCTTCATCGGTGGGAATGACCCACACGCCGACGCGCGCTCCATCACGCCCGATCTGCGCCTCGGCGTCAGTGACGCCGTCGTTCCGTTCAGCATCGAGCTCGATGCCGAGCCACTGCATGTCCGCGCAGATGCGGGTACGAATGCGTGAGGAGTTGGCTCCGATGCCGCCGGTGAACACGATAGCGTCCGCGCCATTCATCGCCGCCAGGTATGAGCCGATGTATTTCCGCACGCGATAGCAGAACAGGTCGATCGCTAACCGTGCGCGCCGGTCACCGTTCTCGGCTTCCTCATCCAGAAGCTCGCGCATGTCGGACGTCAGTCCCGAAACGCCGAGCAACCCGGATTGCTTGTTGAGCATGGCGTCGAGATCGGAGAGGCTCAACCCTTCCTTGACGGCCACGTAGTCGAGAATCGCGGGGTCGATATCGCCCGAGCGCGTTCCCATCACGAGGCCTTCGAGCGGCGTGAAGCCCATCGAGGTATCGACCGACTCGCCACGCGTGATGGCGCACGCGGACGCGCCATTGCCGAGGTGGATGGAGATGATCTTCGTGTCGGCGCGCGTGGTGCCGGTGAGCTGCCGGTATCGATACGCGACGTAGCGGTGTGAGGTGCCGTGAAAGCCGTAGCGCGCACGCGATGCCGCCGATAGAGCTGGTACGGAATGGCGTAGATGTACGCCGTCTCGGGAAGGCTGTGGTGGAACGCCGTGTCGAACACGGCCACCTGGGGCACGCTCGCGCCGAGTGCCGCGGTGGCGGCGGTGATCCCGCGGATGTTGTGGGGGTTGTGCAGCGGCGCGAGCTCGATGAGGTCCTCGAGCTCCTTCCGAACGGTGTCGTCCACTCGTGTGGAGTGTGTGAATCGTTCCCCACCGTGCACCACGCGATGACCAACCGCCTCGACGTCGCCCACGCTGCCGATGCTCACTCCCGAGGCGTCGCTCACGAGCCATGCAATGATGTGCTCGACGGCGGCCGTGAGATCGCGAATCGGTGCGGTCGTCTTGATCGCGGCTCCGTCCGCGGCGGCGAGGGTCAAGATGGCTTCACCGCCAATGCGCTCGACCTGGCCGCGCGCGAGTCGGCGCTCGCCGTCGGTCGCGATCGCCGACGCATCGGTGCCGATGAGCTGAAACTTCACGGACGATGAGCCGGCATTCAGGACGAGGATATTCATCGAGCGGAAAACTCCCCACAGGGTGGTCGGGAAGGAGCGCCTGCGTTCCGGCGGTTGCCCGACAGGAAAGGTACGCCGTGCGTGACAGGTTCCGTGTGAGGACCACTCTTCCCGGAGCTTCAGATGCGCGCACGTTCCGCACCGAACCAACCTTCATGGCCAGTCGTTCGCCTTCATGGGCGGAGACACTTCGCGGCGATCGTGATTGGCATCGTCATCCTGCTCGTATTCCTTGTTGCGGATACGGCCTGGGCCCAGGCGACGGGTGATTCACTTCCCTTCGCGGTGGGCGAGCACCTGGTGTACGACGCGCACGCGGGTCCGGGCTTGAATGGCAAGGCTGACATGTGGATCGAAGGCCCCGTCGACGTTCGTGGTACGCCGACGATGGTGCTGCGCTTCACCTTTTCCGCACGGATTGGCTTTCTCCGCGTGTCGGACAATACGACGTCGTGGCTGGATCCGGTGCGGATGTCGTCATTGCGGTTCACGAAGGAGGAGCACCACCTGCTCGCGCGACACTCCGAGGACGTGTCGATCGAGCCGCTCGCGCGGAAGTGGACCGCCGCCGATGGTCGCGAGGGCAACACGCCCAGCGCGCGCCCGCTCGATGAGCTGTCGTTCATCTACGCCGTGAGAACGTTCGCCCTCGCCGACGGCGGACCGCCGCTCGTGCTCGATCGCCACTTCGATCCGGAGCGAAGCCCGACCACACTGCGGTCGCTTGGCAGTGGCAGCGTCACGACGAGCGTCGGAGTCTTCGCGACGCGCGAGGTGGAGATGCGCGTACGCGATGCCCGGAACTACAAGGGCGAGGGTATCATCCGCTTCTCACTCAGCGACGACGCCTGCCGCCGGCCCATCCGCATCGAGAGCAATATCCCGGGCGCCGGAAGTGTCGTCCTCACGCTCGCGAGTGCGCTACCCGTGATCGCGGCATGTGAGCCCCACCTCCTCGCCGCGCGCGGCCAGTAGCGCGGCCGTGTCGGGAGAAATCCGCGCCCGTGTCCGCAAGTCGAGCAGAACGTTCCACACTTCGCCCGACATTCGCTGGACCAGCTTCGGATGACCTTCATGCATCGAGTGCGATGATCGTGCTCGTTCATCACGGAGACCGACCATGACCACGCACACGCTGCGCACCCGCATCATCCTCCCGGCCCTGACGCTCATCGTCGCGCTGCCGGTTGTGGCTTGGCACGCACGCCCCGAGTTGCTCGCGCTTCAGCCGGAGAGCAAGCTGTGGGTCGACGGGAAGTCGACCATAAAGAGTTTCAGCTGCACCGCCGGTGACGTCGGCGCCGTGGTCGATGCGGTGCCGAACGGCGTATCGAAGGTCGCCGCTGGCGAGAAGGGCATTCGCGCGCTCCGCATCACCGTTCCGGCGGACAAGCTGGAGTGCGGCAACGGCACGATGAACGAGCACATGCGGAAAGCCATCAAGCTCAACGACAATCCGATCATCGAGTTCACGATGTCCGGCTACGACGTGAGCAAGGGCGCCGATGGCGTATCCGGCACGTTGACCGGAACCCTGAAGCTCGGCGGCGTCACGAAGTCCATCTCCATTCCGGCCGCGGCAAAAGCCGACGGCGGTGCACTGCACGTTACCGGCGCCTACGAGCTCAAGATGAGCGACTTCGACCTCACGCCGCCTTCGCTGATGTTTGGGCGCATCAAGGTACGCGACGACCTGACCGTGAAGTTCGACGTCCTGCTCAAGAGCTGATCCGCAACCCACCAGCGCCCGGGACCGGGCGCTCATCATAGGAGGTTATCCACCATGACTACCACCTCGACCCGATTGCTGCTCTGCGCCGGCCTGCTGGGCGTTGCAACGCCAGCGCTGGCGCAGAAGGCCGCCAATACCAGCGGCTCCGGCGTCACGGCCAACACCGCGAGCGCTGCGGACACGGCGGCGGCGAAAGACAGCACCGTCGCCACACCGAAGAAGGCGCCCAGCCCACCGCGCTACGTGTTGCCGAAGCAGGAGATGCAGTACATGCGTCACGCCGACCAGCGCGGCGTCAACGTATTCGAATCCCCGAAGGACGAAGGGCCGGACTTTACGGGCTTCAAGCTGAATTGGGGCGGCGCGTTCGCGCAGCAGTTCCAGAACCTGACGCACCAGAATGCCGCAGCGCCCAAGGTCGTGAACGGTGTGGATGCGAACAACCTCATCCAGATCGGCTCCGGCTTCAATAACGCCGACGCGAACCTCTTCCTGAATGTCCAGGTCGCCCGCGGCATTCGCGTAGCGGTCGAGAGCTATGCCTCGGCGCGTCATCACCAGGAAAGCTGGATCAAGGACGGCTACTTCCAGATCGACGCCTCGCCGATCGAGAACAAGTTCCTCGACAACCTGATGCAGTACGTCACCCTGAAGGTCGGGCACTTCGAGGTGAACTACGGCGACGAGCACTTCCGCCGCAGCGACAACGGACAGACGCTCTACAATCCATTCATCGGCAACTTCATCATTGACGCCTTCACGACGGAAGTCGGCGCCGAGGCGTACCTGAAGAGCGATGGTATCATGATGATGGCCGGCGTGACGGGTGGCGAGGTGCATGGACAGGTGACGGCGCCAGGACAGCGCGGACCGACGTACCTCGCGAAAGTGGGTATCGACGAGCAGCTCAGCACCGATCTTCGCGTTCGCCTCACGGGATCGATGTACAAGACCGATCGCTCGGTCAACAACACACTCACGAGCGGCGACCGTGCCGGCTCGCGCTACTACGACGTGATCGAGAACACAGCGTCGACCGAGCAGGCAAATGCGTGGTCCGGTGCGGTTCAATCCGGCATGAGGAACATGGTCACGGCCTTCGTCTTCAACCCGTTCATCAAGTACGGCGGCGTTGAGGTCTTCGGCAATATCGAGACGATCACGGGCGCGGCGCAGACCGAGTTGTATCGACGCACGCTGCGACAGAACGTCGGCGAGGCGCTGTACCGATTCGCCAACGACAAGCTCTATGTGGGCGGTCGCCACAACGTGGTGAAGGGCGAGTTGGCCGGCATGGCGAGCGACATCGAAGTCACGCGCAACCAGCTCGGGGCCGGATGGTTCGTGACCCCCAACGTGCTCTCGAAGATCGAGTTCGTTCGCCAGGAGTACGGCAACTTCCCCTCGAGCGACATCCGGAGTGGGGGCAAGTTCCAGGGGTTCATGGTTGAAGGTGTGGTCGCCTTCTAAGGGTGGAGCTTCCACCAGGAGTACGGACATGACACACGTCGCAACTCGTCCCGCCTCGGGAAGTGCATGGGAGGCGGGCTCGCAGCAAGGGCCGGTACTGCTGGCCACCAAGCCTTACAACGGTCTCGATGCGCCGCTCGCCATTGCGCGCTGGCTCTCGGCGCGTGAGGAGCGCGAGCTGCACGTCGTGACCGTCCTCGAGCAGGCCAACGGCACCGCTGATGCGGCCGGAATGCCACCGCTGCCGCCGCGATATTATCAGGAGGAAGGTGCGTCATTGGCGAATGAGCTCCGCCGCGCACTCACACTCGATGGCACGGGCAGCGACCTGCCCCACGTGGATGTGCTGGAAGGGCCAGCAGCGCAGGCGATCGTCGACGTCGCGCGAGATCGGGGCGCGCGCGTCATCGTCATCGGTACCGGCAAGCACGACGCCATCGGCCGGGTCCTCTACGGAGAGCGTGCGCTCGAGATCGTGACCCTGGCGGACAGGCCGGTGCTCATCGTGCCAACGAGGGCTGTGGCGCGACCGGTGGCGTTGGCGGTGGTCGCAACGGACTTCAGCGCAGCAAGTCTCAGAGCGGCGCGAGCGGCCCTCCCCATGCTGTCGGCCGGAAGCCGGCTCGTGTTGATGCATGTGCGCAACGCGGTTCCGGAAAAGGGCGAGTTCACGGAGCGCCGGGAGTTTGCCTACGAGCGCGCATGCGAGGTGAGGTTCCGCGAGCTCCTCCGCCAACTGCCGTCACTGCCCGGGATCACCGTGGAGACGAAATACATTGCCGGCGACCCGGCAGCCACGATCGTGGCATACGCGAATGCCATGGATGCGGGACTGATCGCCTGTGGCCGCGCCGGACACTCCTTCGTACAGCGGATGCTCGTGGGCAGCGTGTCGTCAGCCATCGTGCGACGCGCCTCGTGCCCCGTGCTCGTCGCGCCCGAGCTGCCAGAGGATCTGGCGTAACGAGATCCCACTGCCGACACGCACCGCGCGCGACGTTTCGGCCGCGCGTAGTGGAGCCGCGTGATCGCAGCGGGACTCTAGCCGGGCTGCATCAGCCCCGCGACAGGAAGGGAAAAGCGCACGGTGGTTCCGACGCCGAGTGTGCTTTCGATCCAGATGTTGCCCCCGTGTGCCTCGACGATGCCGCGCGAGATCGGAAGCCCCAGCCCCGCTC
>JALYVY010000387.1 GCA_030852985.1 Gemmatimonadota bacterium
CGAGCAGCACTCCTGCACCGAATCCCATGAGCAGATGAATTCGGCGACGAGCATAGATCGCCGTAAATCCGCCCGCCAGAGTCGAGAGCATCGCCAGCGATGTAAAAACGATTGTCAAGTTCACTGTATTGGCGCTCTACGGAGAGTCGTGCGGGTGATTGTCCCGGTATCCGGGTGCGCGGAAGCGACGGGGAAGGTACACCGGTGACTCTTGAGGTGGAGAGAGTTTTCGTCGCGCAGCGCGTAACAGCAGCGCTGGATCGCCCGCTCGGCTGACCCGTTGCTACCGCAGCTTCGATCACACTTTGTGCGGTGCGCGGTTCGAGCCCGGCAAGCGCGAGAGCGAAACAGACCCCGTCCCGGGTGTGGCGAGCGTACAGTTCATGCATGGCAGCACGCTTTAGAACCACGCTCTTCACCGAGAGTATGCACGAGCCTGTACTGCCGACCGAGGACCGCGCTGAGCATGGGCCTGGCCGGCGCCGGAAACACCGCACGCCCCAGTACGTTGACGGCCCCGCGCTTCGCTACGCCCTGTGGCGACGGATCAAGGGTCGCGTCCTGCTGCTGTCGCTGACACTGGGAACAGTCGGTCTTTTGTTTCTGGCTCCGAAATGGATCAGCTTTCCCCACGCGGCACTCGTCATGGCGAGCATACCACTGCTCACGATGGCACTCGCTGGCCTCCCTCACCTGCTTCGCGATCCGGTCGTGCGCACCGTTGCAGTGACTGCCGCAAGCGTGCGTCACCGCGAGCCCGGCGATCCCCTCCTCCCGCCATGCGTGGCGGCGGACGCGTTCCGAGAGACGTTCGCGCTCGTGGTGGGCGTCGGCTTCAGTCGCGACAATCACGTCGATGTCCTGACCAACGGTGACGGCACCTACGAAGTCTTGTGGAGCGACCTGCGCGCCGCGCAGCGTTCCATCACCGTACAGATGTACTATGCAGGGTCAGGGCGCGTGGCGGATACGACCATCGAGATCCTCGCGGCGAGGGCGCGCGCAGGGCTCGACGTCTACTTCCTGTACGATGCCTTTGGCACGGCCGATCTGCCGCGCCAGTACCTCGAGACCTTGCGTCTGTCTGGCGTGCACACGGCCCCCTTCCGGCCAATCCGCTGGTACGCGCTCGACAATGCCTCGCACCGACTGCACGTGCGCGGCGTGGTGGTCGATGGCCGAATTGGATTTACGGGCGGCTTCGGGTTGGATGACAAATGGTTGGGCGACGGTCGACAACCTGGTCAGTGGCGGGACACCAACGTCCGCTTCTCCGGAGCCGTCGTCGAGAGTCTGCAGGCGGGATTTGTCGCTGCGTGGTCCACCGCGACGGGTGAGGTGCTCGCCGGTGACTTCCTGCGTTGCACCACAGCGCTTCCGGGCACTCAGGCATCGCAGCCGCGTGGGGTCGGCTCCGGCTCTGCGGACGCGGTCGTTGCTGCCTTTGTCCGAAGCCCACCCCTGATGGGAAGCACCGCGGCGGAACGACTCCTCGCACTGGCCATCGCCAGCGCCTCGCGCACGCTCTACATCAGCAACGCGTACTTCGTGCCGACGCTCGGCTTTGCTCGCCTGCTGGTCGAAGCGGCGCAGCGCGGAGTGGATGTCAGGATACTGACCAACGGTCGTCAGAGCGATGTGAGGACTACGTGGCTGGCCGGTCGGCGCAGCTACGAACCGCTGCTGCGCGCGGGCGTGCGCATCTACGAGTACAGCACGACCATTCACGCCAAGACGTTCGTCGTTGACGGTCACCTGGCCGCGATCAGCACGATGAACTTCGACAACCGATCGCTCGCGTACAACAATGAAGTGGCGCTCGTCACACTCGATGAGACCATCGGGAATTACATGGCGTCGCTCTTCCTGCAGGATGCGCAGTATGCTGACGAAATACTCCTCGCCGCCTTCCAGACGCGTGCATGGACATCGCGGCTCCTGGAACGAATGGCGAGCATCGGCTCCCGCCTACTTTGACGTGTTGGCCTTCGGGTCGGGAGCGCCCGTATCGGAGCGCGCGGCCTCCCTGATAGCCTGTTCCCGCCGATGCGAAGTGCGGACTTGACCGACGTTCGCAGCCGTATTCCCGATCGGCGAAGGTGAGCGTTCGTCGATCGCTTCGCTCGCGTCAGCCGATGCGGCGCCGGTCGTGCGCTCCGCGGTTTCACGCTGCTCGGAGCTGGTGCGCGGCGCGCCGCCCTTACCGCCATACCCGCTCTCGTGTACCCAATCTCGATCGACGAGGGGCTCGGATCCTGAGCGGTCGGTGCCGGCGCGAGACGAGCGGCCCGTATCGCGGCTGTCCAACCCGCTCCGTTCGCCCATGAACCGTATCCCCGTGCCGTGAATTCCCTCTGCGGCTTCACTGCCTGCGCCAGTGGGCGTGTGATTCGCCGGGACGGGCCGTGCAGCCTCGTTCACGGATTCATGCGCGGCAGTGGGTGGCGGTGGTTCATGGCTCATGGGCACTCCGACGTTGTGACTACGGCAACATGGTACGCGGCCCGGCGGCGGGCTGGCGTCACACGCACGGACGACATGGGGACTTGGGTCTTCCGAGAGTGATCGGTATTTGCGGCGGTGGCTGTGCTGATACCCACGATGTTACCTCTGGCTGCTGTGACACCCTCATTCGTTGCACTATGCGTATCTCAGCGGGCAACGAAACCGCTCCGCGCTGGCGAGGCCCGCAGATGCCGCAACGGGCGCAAACGAGCCTTCAATCTCGCACCTCTCTACATTCGCTGGCCCTTATAGCCACCCGTTCGAGAATCCCGCACGCCGCAGGCCCGCGACCAGGTACGGACACGCGCGCATAAGCCGCCACGGTAATCCCGACCGGTAATTCTCGCACATCAGCACGACCGGTCCGAGATTGATCCCGAAATGGTATGGGGAGGTCCAGCCCGCGCTCGCGTGAACATCGTTCGGAAAGGTCAGGTTG
>JALYVY010000388.1 GCA_030852985.1 Gemmatimonadota bacterium
GATCCGAAGCGCGCAACCGAAACGGCAGCGGTGGACGTCCCATATCCCTTGGACGCTCCGTCCCGCTGCCGCGTCACATTACTTCATACACTCTTCACGCGGTCTGAGACCTAGATCCGGCGCGCGCGGCCCGCTTCGACGTGCTGAAGCCATTCATATTGGCGATCGGCTTGCAACGCGGAATCTTCGACTCAGTCGAGACCTTCCAGATTGAATGGGCCGCACACTCCAGCTCTGCGGACGCGCTTGCCGGGTGGATCGGCAGCGACGAGGTGGCCGACTTGATCGCTCTCGCGGCTTCCAACGAGGATCAGGAGCGCGGAGCGCTTCAGCTTCTCGAGGCCGCGCGACTGGATGCGGCGGCGTGGCAGACGGCGCGAGAGCTACTCGGCTTGCCACGGCATCACTTCGCACGCAGCAGGCGCGCGTATCAAGAAGCGCAGACGATAGTCGTCACAACGCTCATGGCGGCGGCTGCGCATGCTGTGAGTGTGGACTTGGGAGCGGCGCGTGCACTCCTCACGAGCGTGCAAGGCCTACTCCCGTCGGCAGCCGTGCTAGACATGCCGCGCACTGTGCCAGCTATGCTGCATGAACTGCTACGGTCGGCGTCGCAATTGCTCCAAGGCGGCACTCACGGGTCTCTCGGTGTGCTGCTGTCCCGAGTTGATGAAGGGCTACTGGCCGGCGAGGCTGGTGTCGAGGACGCGCTACGTATGCGTGTGACCCAGCGAGAAGTGGATGAGTATCGAATTCCAGAGGCCGCGCGCACCATGGCGGCACAGAGAGATCTCGAGATCGTACTTGACGCGGGCAAGCAGTTGGCGAGCAGGCTCGGTGAGCTACTCGACATGGAAGGCATAGCCGGCGTCGGCCGAGTGGCCGCACTCGCGGCGGGTTGGTGGGCAAATCGGTTTGCGGTTCTCGACGCACTGCGGCAGGCCCTTGAACAGATCGCACCGCTGACTACGCGACGGCTGAGCGAGGAGCGCGCATTTCGCGATCCCGGCCCCCCAGGAATGCTGGTAGGACGAATTCGCGAACTTGTCGATGAGAAGGTGCGCACGCAGCAAGTCACTGCGCCGGCGCCGCGAGTGATTGCGGTTGGTGGGGTGAGCGTCGTACGCACTGAGTTGGACTCGGACCTAGTCCGCGGTAGCGATGGGCTCATCGGCGAAATGCTGCGCCGCCACATCGTAGAGCCGATCGACTTCGCCAAGGCGCGTCAACCTGGTCCGCCGCCAACTCGGTCAGGAGGCCGGCGAGGTGGCGGAAGATCCAGTCGGCGTGACCCACAGTATTGGGCCGATCGCCAGGACGAGCGGGAAATCAACGGGATGCTCGGCGAGGCATTCGTCTACGAGCTCTTTCGCGATCGACTGCCCGGATTCGATTTCCAGTGTTGGCGTTCGATGAATGCGGTCCGTTATGGGACAGCGTCAGAAGGCGACGACACGCTCGGCGCGGACTTCATCTACCAGGACTCGAGCGGGCTTCTCACCGGGCGTTCCGATGCCCCCGAGGTCTATCTGGAGGTGAAGGCAACATCGGAGGAGGGCGTGGCTCCATTCGAGCTCTCTGCTGGGGAATGGAATACTGCGCTTCGACTTCACCACGAGGCTTGCGCGCGCGTCCATGCGATCGTGCGCATCGAGCATGTGCGCGACGCACCCAGGCTCTTTCGCGTGTACGTCGATCCCGTTCGCCTCAGTCACGAAGGACTACTGACCATCGAGACTGCCGATCTGCGAGTATTGGGTGGGTGAGCACTCGCATGTGCGATACCTCGCAGCGCACTCGTGGAGTGACGACATGGAACGCATCTGGCTAGCACCACATGACGAACACCGGCTGCCGTTGTGTCACCGGAGCCAAACCGAGCGCTGGTCGCCCTCCGATGGCCCTCGCTCTAAGTTGGTCGCCATGACAGCTTCCCGTCCTACACTCGCCAGCTCGACAAGGGAAGACTCGCCCAGGAATGGTGCGGGCCGGGCGGCTGCGGCGGTCGGCGCCCCGCTTGACCGCACTGCCTTCGCCGTCAGACTCCACACAGCAACGCTTAGCCGGACACTGCTCGCCGCCGGCTTCGCAATCAAGCGCGCGCGGCGTCAGCCTGGACATATCGAGATCTCCTGCGAACGCCGCGACGTGCTCGGCGCCAGCATCCCGTACCTGCTCGTCGTCTGTGAGGGCGACCGACCCCCAACAGGGGACCTGCCGAACATCATGCGGACGGCCGCCCGGGCGGGGCAGGTCGTGGTGATCGTTGCGCAGACCAGCGGTCCCGAGTGGCTCAGCTGGACGGAGTTCCTCGCCGCGCTCGGGGGTGCAGTACCAACGTGGAGAGCGCTCAGCGGTGACTACGCATCTGTGCTGCGCACGGTGGCCAAGACCGAGTTGCCAACCGGCATGATCGGCGAGGCGTGGGAGATTTTCGAAGAAGCCACTGCCGACGGACTGGAGTTCCTGTTCGGCCGACGTGTGCGGCGCATGGGCGGAGCGCGCCGGGGGCAGCGCGTGAGCGACATTGTTGCACTAACACCCGACGAGCGAGTGCTGGTCGTGGATGCGAAGGCGTCGGCGAAGAAATACGACGTTACCTGGCCGAGACTGCGGCCACTCGTCGAATACGTGAAGGCTCAGAAGGCGAGGCAGAAGGGTCAGCTCGATGTGGGCGGGGCTGTCGTCGTGGCGGGCGGATTCAAGCATTCCAATGCCGACTTGATGGCGCTTGCGGGCGAGTTCTTCGCGGAGACGAACGTCCCTATCACATTCGTGGACGTCGATGTACTGCTCGCGTTGGTCGGCCGGATGACGGAGCGCCCTGACCTCCGCAACGCGGTCGCTTGGGTGAAGCTTTTCTGCCGCGGCGGGCGCCTAATGCCCGCGCACGTCAGACGCGAACTCGACGCGGCCGACGCCGAGCGAATGGCGAGTGAAGCCC
>JALYVY010000173.1 GCA_030852985.1 Gemmatimonadota bacterium
GGCGGGGCTCGTGACCGGGGTCAGTGGGTGATGTTGCACGAGCGAAGAGTCAGCAGTGCGCGAAGGCTTGGCAATGCCCACGGAAGTGCCTCGGGCTGGCTCCTCAGACTCTGGGGCTACGCGGATTGGGCGGATCCACGCGGATCGATCCATGCGCGCGCCGCCAGGATACTCGCACAAGCGAAAAACAAAATCTCTTTGATGCCTGAACCTTCATTGGTAGTCGTCGCGGCAGCCACCACCATTCGCCGAGTAAATCCGCGGATATCCGCTAAATCCGCCTCATCCGCGTAGCCCCAATGTCTGAGGAGCCGGCTCGAGCGGCTGTTAAACGCGAGCTCACGCGAACTGCCCACACCACGGATAGTCGCGCTCGAAGGCCTGCCCGAAGTCGAACACACCAGCGAACTCGTCGCGGGTATCCGTCGCCTGGCTCATGAGCAGCTCGAGCTCGACCAGGGTGAACACGATGTCGCCAATATCGGACGAGGTGTGGACTCCCCAGTGCTCGAGCACGAGCCCCGCCATCACCCCGAAGCGCTCCAGCGCCAGGTCGCGCACCGACAGGGCGAGCTCGCGTCCGCTGATGTGGCGTCGTTCGGGCAGTCGCTGCTGGCAGAACTCGAGGGAGCCGAGTACGAAGAGATAGGCACGCTCGTCGAATCGCTGCTCGCGCAGGCGGATTCGATCCATGATGCCATCTCGGAAGGCTAGCTCGGGCACTGTGCTACAGCTCCTCGGCGTACAGATAATGGGTCGGGATCACTTCATCAAAAATGCAGGCCGGACGCTCGGCGCACAACGGGTTGCGTTCCGCGTGATCTCCTTGTGCATCAACTGCCGGCCTTGGTCAACTCGTGGTGAACCGGTAGGTGGTGCTCGACCGGAATTCCTGTCCGGGCCGCAGGATCGTCGACGGAAAGCGCGCCTCGTTGGGCGAGTTCGGGAAGTGCTGCGTCTCCAGTGCAAGCGCGGTATTGGCGTCGTAGTGGTGTCCGCCCTTTCCGTGCTTGCCCGTGCCGATGTACTTGCCGGTGTAAAATTGCATCCCCGGTTCCGTCGTCAGCACCTCGACCGTGCGACCAGAGCGGGGGTCGCGCAGGACCGCTGCCGCGCGCTGCGGATCGCTCGCGTCGAGCACAAAGCAGTGATCGTACTCCACGAACCCGCCTCCTTCCGACGTCGCTGACGCCGCGCGAATGGGGCGTCGCACTCGAAAGTCGAAGGGCGTTTCGTCCAGCGGCAATAGCTCGCCCGTCGGAATCACGTCCTCATTAACGGGCAGGTAGTGTGACGCTCGCAGGGTGAGCTCGTGATCGCGCACGTCGCCCGACGCGTGACCGGCGAGGTTGAAGTACACGTGCTGCGTGAGGTTCACTGGCGTCGCGGCATCCGTGGTCGCGACGTAGTCGATGACGAGCTCACTGGCCTCCGTCAGCGTGTACGTGACGGCGACATCGAGCGTGCCGGGATAACCGTCGGAGCCGGCGGCAAAAGTGTGGCGAAGAATCGCACCGTTGCCGCTTGCCGAGGCAACGGGTTCGACGCTCCAGATCACGCTGTGGAACCCGTGGGGTCCGCCGTGCAAGTGGTTGCGACCGTTGTTCACGGACAACCGGTGCTCCACGCCGTCCAGCGTGAACCGCGCGTCGGCAATGCGGTTGGCGTAGCGGCCCACGAGTGCGCCGAAATAGCGATTGTCCGCGAGATAGTGATCGAGCGTGTCATATCCGGGAGTGACATCCGCGAATACGCCATCGCGATCCGGCACGCTGATGCGCGTGATGATGCCGCCCAGGTTCAAAAAGGAGATCTCGACGCCGGCCGCGTTGGCCAGCGTGTGCATCTCGACGGCTTCGCCGTCCGGGAGCGTCCCGAACGCCGTGGTTCGATGGGCAGTGTTATCGCCCGTCATGCACTCGCCCGCTCTGGATGATGATCTTCAATGTTCGATCAGGCCGTTGCGGTGCATCGCCACGTCGACAACCGCATCGAACGCCGGCTTCGGCTGTCCCTTGCGGTCGAAGAGGAGTGGATAGCTGGTGCGCCCCCGAATGGGCCAGCCGTTCAACCACGACGCGCCGTCTTCCGCGCCCCAGAACGTGACGCGATCGATCACGTCGCGATGCGCGAGGAGCACGCCGAAGATCTCGGCGTACCGTCGCGCGAGTGCGATCTGCATGGAGTCCGGCAGTCCCGCTGCATAGGGATTCAGCGCGGGGTTGACCGCGGCGCGCAGACCGACGTCGGCGGTGCGATTCTGTGTCGCCTGTGGCAGCACGTCGACGTCGAGCTCCGTGATGTTGACCTTCACGCCGAGTGCCGCGAATGCACGGATCGTCGAGTCCTCCTCCGCGACGCTCGGCCAGTTCATCTTCAGGTGATCCTGCATGCCGACGGCAGTCACCTTGAGGCCCGCGTCCAGCAGCGACTTCACGAGACGCACGCCACCGGCGCGCTTCCGGGCATTCTCCAACGAGTAGTCGTTGTAATAGAGCTCCACGTTGGGATCGGCCTCGCGCGCGAACGCGAAGGCCTGCGCGACGAAGTCCGGTCCGATGATGCGGAACCAGGGCGACTGTCGCATGGTGCCGTCCTCGTTGAGTGCTTCATTGACCACGTCCCACCCACGGATGCGTCCCTTGTACCGGCCGACGACCGTGTGGATGTGGTCGCGCAGTCTCGCGAGCAGCGCGTCGCGCGTGAGCGGACGTCCCGCGGAATCCTCGAAGACCCACTTCGGCGTCTGGCTATGCCACGTAAGGGTATGTCCGACGATGAACATGCCGTGACGCTCGCCGAACGCGACGTACCGATCCGATTGCGAGAAGTCGTATACGCCGGGCTGCGGATGAACCACCTGCCACTTCAGCACATTCTCCGGTGAGATGGTGTTGAAGTGCTTCGTGATGATGGCGACGTCGACGCTATCGCGCTCATCGAACTGGCGCGGTGACACGGCCGTGCCGACGCGGAAATCGTCGCGGAAGACGTCCTTCAGTCGTGCCGTGGCAGGCGCAGGCAGCACGTGCTCCGGCGATTGGTGCGCGCATGCTGCCAAAAGCGCGAGGCTGACCACAGCGGCTGTTCGGTACAGAGAGGTGATCCTCATGTCGGCATCATGGTAACGGGCGCGGTGCCAGTCAAGAAACTGTCCCCTCACTGCCACTGGTTCGGATCCCACTCGTCGCGGGCTCATCACCGCAGCACCCCTCTCTCGCCGCCGTCACGTGTCCACGGCGCTCACGTCCCGAAATTGCCTGTTCGTTCTCCGCAATGGCATAATTCCGACGGTACCGTTCCCAACATCCTCGCAGGCAATCTCCAACGTCGAGCGTTCATGCCGGCATCCGTCTTAGGTCGCGCCCATTTTGCGTGCGTCGTCGCGAGCGTTTTTGTGCTCGCCCATGGCGCCCATGCCCAGCAACCTGCGCCGCCTGGTCCAGTGCCCGGCGCGCGGACCGCTGCGGAAGATCACCAGGACATGATGACGCAACTCGGTATTCGCTCGCTGCGCGCCGGCCCAAGTGGCAAAGAAACGGCGCCAAACCACGCGAACTACGACGAGGCGCTCGCCAACCCCTTTCCGAAACTCCCCGCGCTGATGACGCGCCACGACGGACGGGTCGTCACGACCGCCGCCCAGTGGCCTGCACGGCGCGCCGAGATTCTGGAGGATTTCTCGCGCGAGATCTACGGTCGCGTGCCGGCGAACGCGCCGAAGGTGACGTGGACCGTCGCGGCCACCGATACGGGGACCGTCGGTGGACAGCGCGTGATCGGCCGCCAGCTCATCGGCCATGCCGACAATTCCGCCTACCCCGCGATCTCGGTCGACATCTCGCTGACACTCGTGATGCCCGCGGGTATCACGACTCCAGCGCCGGTCATGATCCTCTTCGGCGGCCGTCCGCTCGCGCAGGCGGTCGGACGTCCCGCGCCGCCACCTTCACCGGGCGCGCGCGTATTCAGCCTTCCGCCGCCGGTGCCTGGCAGCGATGCACCGGCGCCCGAACAGCTCATTACGGACGGATGGGGCTTCGCCTACTTGAATCCCGCGAGCATCCAGGCGGACAATGGTGCCGGCCTTACCAGCGGCATCATCGGTCTCGCCAACAAGGGGCAGCCCCGCAAGCCCGACGACTGGGGCGCATTGCGCGCGTGGGCATGGGGCGCGAGCCGTGCCCTCGACTACCTCGGCACGGATCGCGCGGTAAACGCGAAGGAGGTCGGCATCGAGGGCGTTTCGCGCTATGGCAAAGCGGCGCTGGTAACCATGGCCTATGACGAGCGCTTCGCCGTCGTGCTCATCGGCTCTTCCGGCGAAGGCGGCGCGAAGCTGCACCGTCGCAACTGGGGCGAGGCCGTCGAGAGTCTCACCGCTACCGGCGAGTACCACTGGATGGCCGGCAACTTCCTCAAGTACGGCGCATCAGACGCCACCTTCGGCAGTCGCAACGCCGGTGACCTGCCGGTCGACGCACACGAGCTGATCGCACTCTGCGCGCCACGCCTCACGTTCGTGAGCTATGGCGTACCCGAAAAGGGCGACGCGAAATGGCTCGATCACCAAGGCAGCTTCATGGCCGCCATTGCCGCACAACCAGCCTTCCGCCTCCTCGGCGCCAAGGGCCTCGGCCGATCGGACGACTACACCACGGAGCGCATGCCGGCGGTCAACGTCAGTCTGCTCGACGGAGCGCTCGCGTGGCGCCAGCACGACGGTGGGCACACCGACGCGCCGAACTGGAAGTACTTCCTCTCGTGGACGGACTACCACTTCCGCCGCCGCTACACTCCAGCGCCGGCTGTTCCGGCAGCGGCCGCGCCAGTCATCACGCCATCGTCGGCTGACAAGGCCGCTGCGCGCACCGACCCCAACTCGATGCTCGCGCATCAACAACTCCTCGAGAAGCGATCGAAAGGCCGGATCGACGTCTACTTCGAGGGCAACTCGATCGTGCGCCGATGGGGCGCCACCGATTACCCGGCCTTCCTCGCAAACTGGCGGAGCAACTTCCTCGGGTGGAACGCGGCGGACTTTGGCATCAAGGCGCTGGTTGATGCGTGCCAGCGAAAGGCCCCGGGCGCAACGATCATCCTCACCGGCATCTTTCCGCGCAACGACAACATCGCCGTGGTGCCCGAGATCAATCGCATCAACGCGAACATTGCGCGCTTCGCCGATGGACAACGTATCCGGTACGTGAACATCAACGACAAGCTCGCCGACGCGGACGGCCGATTACACGACGGCCTCACGATGGACAAGCTGCACCCCACACAGACGGGCTATCAGATCTGGGCTGACGCGCTGAAGCCCATGCTCACAGAGATCCTCGGGCCGCCGGCAAGTGTGGACCTCGCGCCCCCGCCAACGGGCGACCCGAGCGCGAAGCTGGCGCCGTGAGACTTTGCTACCTCGCGCAATTGTCTCAATTCTGAAACGGCGGACGCAGATTGCGCAGGCTTCGCAATCGCAGAATGACGCAGCAAGTGCGGCAACACTGATTATTCCTGATGCCGGAACACTGATTATCGTGACGCGACGTTGCGATAGGCGAGCGAACGTACATATCGGTGAATTTCAGAAGTTCTGCTGTTTCAGCGTCCGTCTGCGTTTGCGAAGCCTGCGCCATTCTGCGGCCGCCGTTCAGTCAAGCACAACGCGCCGTTCAGCTCACCGCGCTACGCCAGCGGACGGACGATACGCCTGATTGAATCGCGTATACGGCTCCTCGTACGCCTCGTGCGCGCCCTGATCCGGATGCTCGAGTGCTCCTCGCGTGAGCGTCGCGCGCGCCGCGCTCGCGAGATCCGGAAATGCGCCGACGCCCACGGCGGCGAGCAGCGCCGCGCCGTACGCTGGTCCCTCCTCGCGGTTCACCGTGGCCGTCGGAAGGCCGAATACCTCCCCCTGCAGTCGCCGCAGCAGCGCGCTCTTCGCACCGCCACCGGTCAACAGCACATGACTCGGCGACACGCCAAGCTGCTGGAGAATGGTCAGTGAGTCGCGAAGCGCGAAGCACACGCCCTCGAGCACGGCGCGCGTCATGTGCGCGCGGGTGTGCGCAAGGCTGAGACCAAGGAATGCACCGCGCGCGCCGGCATCGCGATGCGGCGTGCGCTCTCCCTGCAGGTACGGGAGGAAGGTCACGCCACCCGCTCCCGCCGGCACGCTCGCGGCCTCGGCGTCCAGTTGCGCGTCGGCCTTGGCGGGGTCGGTAAGCTCGCGCGCGAGCTGGTCGCGGTACCAACTGAATGCACCGCCCGCCGAGAGCACGACGCCCATCATGTACCACACGCCAGGCGCGACGTGGCAGAACGTGTGGGCGCGCAGCAGTGGGTCGACATGCGGCGCGCGCATCGGTGCGAGCACGGTGCCCGACGTCCCCCAGCTGGACACGATTTCACCAGCGTCCACAGCGCCGACACCCGCCGCACCGCACGCGTTGTCGGCGCCGCCGCCAACCACCGGCGTGCCTTCGCGGAGTGCGGTAAGCGACGCCGCATCGACGCCAATGTGCCCGAGCACCTCTGAAGAGCCACCGACCGTTGGCACGATCGACATCGAGATATCCACGGCACGCAGGATTGCCTCGCTCCAGCGCAGCTTCGCGGTGTCGTACATCAATGTCGCCGAGGCGTCCGATGGATCTGTCGCGAGTACGCCCGTGAGGCGGTAGCGGATGTAGTCCTTCGGCAGCATCACAGTGGCGAGCCGCGCATAGGCGTCGGGCTCGTGGTTGCGGAGCCACAGCACCTTCGGCAGCGTGAATCCTTCCAGCGCTGGATTGCACGCGAGCTCGCGGAGTCGCGCTTCACCACCCACGCGCTCCGTGATTTCGGCACATTCCGCCGTCGTGCGACCATCGCACCAGAGTAGCGCCGGCCGGATCACTTTGCCGGCGCGATCAAGGAACACGGACGAATGCATCTGTCCCGAGATTCCCACTGCGGCGACGTCCGCCGTGGGACTCGCAGCGGTCACCGCCCTGATCGACGACAAGGACGCCTGCCACCAGGCCTCGGGATCCTGCTCCGCCCATCCCGGCTGCGGTGTCGACATCGTCAGCGGCGTGGTCGCGGAGGCAACGACGTCTCCGCGTTCGGAGACGAGGATTACCTTGACGCCGCTCGTACCGACATCGATGCCGAGGAAGTGCGCCTGCCCCACGTCAGCGCACTCCGAAGAGGATCTCCATGGTCAATTGATCGAGCCGCTCGTACGCATAGCCCTTGGCGCGCATGGCCTCGAGGTCGAACGTCTCGTCCTTGATGGACTGCGCATCGCGCGCGTATGTGATGCGCTTGCCCGCCGCGGCGCCGCGCGAATCGAGATCCGCGAGCAGCTGCTTGATTTCCGGATGCGCGTGAAAGGCGGCGACCTTCTCCTTCAGGATGAGATAGGTCCGCATGCTCCCCTTCGCGAACTCCCACACGCCCGCCTCGTCTTCCGTGCGATAGGCGTGGCTGTCGAAGTGCAGCATCCCCTTGTAGCCGGAATCCTCGAGCAGCTTCACGAGGAAGAACGCCTGCTTCGGATCCTCGCTGCCGAAGCGATGATCCTGGTCGTAGCGCCCGGGCTTCTGCGAGTTGAGGTCGATGTGAAAGAGCTTGCCCGCCTCGAGCGCCTGCGCGACGCCGTGCGAGAAGTCGAGCCCCGCCATGGTGTCGTGCGCCACTTCGGGATTCACGCCGACCATGTCGGGATGATCGAGCGTGTAGATGAACGCCAGCGCATGGCCGATCGTCGGCAGGAAGATGTCGCCGCGCGGCTCATTGGGCTTCGGCTCGAGCGCCATCCTGTAGTTGTAGCCCTGCGCGATGTTGTACTCGCACAGGAAGTTGATGGCGTCGCGAAACCACTTCATCGCTTCCATCGGGTCTTTCGACGCATTCGTCTCGGTGCCTTCGCGGCCGCCCCAGAAGACGTACGTCTCCGCGCCGAATTCCTTGCCGAGGTCCATGGCGCGCATCGTTTTCTGGATCGCGTGCCGGCGGACGGATGCATCGGTGCTCGTGAACGCCCCGTCGCGGAACACCGGATCGCCGAAGAGGTTGGTCGTTGCCATCGGGACCTTCACACCGCTTTCGTGGAGGGCGGCCTTGAAGTCGCGAATGATCTTCTCGCGCTCCGCCGTGGTCGCGTCGCGTGGGATGAGGTCGTTGTCGTGGAAGTTGACGCCATAGGCACCGAGCTCACCGAGCTTCTGCACAATGCGCACGGGAGAGACGGCTGGCCGGACGGCGTCGCCAAACGGATCGCGGCCCGGATTACCGACGGTCCACAGTCCGAACGTGAAGCGATGTTCCGGCCGTGGCGTGAGAGCGTCCTGCTTCGATGGAGTCGTCATGATCGTCATTTAGGGAATGGCGTCGCAGCGCGGCTTGAGCCGGTTCGGCGGGCAGCGCAGCGCTTGATAATACTCGAGTGTGTGCGCCGGCTGGTCGAATGGCGCGGGGATCGGCAGGTGCGAGAAGGTCTGGAAGTATGCGAGATCGGCATCGCGCCACCAGCGCGCTTCCTTCTCCTGGATCGCGAGGAACGACTGCACCTCGGCGAACCGTTCCGGATCGATCGCGCTCCGGACGTCGTTCCAGGTGCGCTGCATCGACCGCACGGTGTCGACGCCGGCATTGAAGCGCACGATCATCTCGTTCCACAGCGTGCGCCCCGACTTCATCTGATGGCTCCACGGCACGTGATGGAACCACAGCAGGTTCGAGTCCGGCACCGTCGCGAGATTTGCGTAGCGGTCGCGGACCTGCGCAAAATATTGCGACACCGAGTTGCTGCCGGTTGCGGTACGATCGAAGCCGATGCCGAGCGAGTCCAACTTGAGATAGTACGTTGGCGACTGGTCCGAGCGTGCAACCCGTGCCCATGGCGCGGGACCGTAGTGATGCCCGGTGGCCATGATGTGCGCGAGGCCGAGCGGCGTCATGTAATTCACCACCGCCTCGCGCGACACCATCATCATGTGCACGATCTTCGGCACCACCGCCGGATCATTCGTGAACGTCTGTCGCACCCACTCTGCGGCGATGACCGCAGCGCTCGCCTCGGGATTCCAGGCGAGGCGACCGTACGCATACCAGTTGGCCTGGTTGAATTGCGAGCCCGTCCAGTTGGTGTCCGATCCAACATTCGACACGCCCGTGATGCCGGTCCGCTTGTAGCCGTGGAGCGATCCGTCGATCACGCGGGCGACGGTTGAGCCCTTGCCGTTGGCATAGGTATCGGCGCGGAGGATCTCCTGGAATTCGACGCCGAGGTAGACGAGGTGCGTGTCCTGGCCGAGGTATTCCTTGGTGACCTGGAACTCCATCATCAGCGGCGTGCGCGGCATCGCCCCGAACAGGGGATGGAAGGGCTCGCGCGGCTGAAAGTCGATCGCGCCGTTCTTGACCTGGACGATGACGTTCGCCGCAAACGTTCCGTCGAGCGGCTCGAAGTCGGCATAGGCCTGCTTGGCGCGGTCGTCGGGGTTGTCGTGCGCGTAGACGAAGGCGCGCCACATCACGATGCCGCCATGCGGGGCGAGGGCGGCAGCCAGCATGTTGGCGCCGTCGGCATGGGTCCGGTGATAGTCCTGCGGCCCCGGCTGGCCCTCCGAGTTGGCCTTGACCAGCAGGCCGCCGAAATCGGGAATGGCGCGGTAGATCTCGTCCGCCTTGGCGCGCCACCACGCCGCGACGGCGGGGTCGAGCGGGTCGGCAGTCTTCAGCCCCCCGATCTCGATCGGGGCGGAGAAGCGCACCGACAGGTAGACCTTGATGCCATAGGGGCGGAACACGTCCGCCAGCGCGGCGGCCTTGGCGATGTACGGCGCGGTCAGGCTGTCGGCCTTGGCATTGACGTTGTTGAGGACGGTGC
>JALYVY010000389.1 GCA_030852985.1 Gemmatimonadota bacterium
AATGGCGAGTGAAGCCCCCTTGGCGCGGAAGTAGGCCCCGATCATGGGTACTTCAACGAGCCACCCGTCTCCGAACACGCCGAGCTGGCGCATTGCGCGTCAGGTGCTGGGGCGCGATGCAGCGCCGCTCGCGCGTCAGAGCGAGGAGATATGGAAGGCGGCCGCCGCGGACCGCGGTGGCCGCCTCGGCAGCGAGCTAGCTAGTCCGATCCTCGCGGCCGCAGGCGCCGTCGCCGCGCAGGCCACTTCTCCGTTGGACGCTGTGCGGGCATTCAACCGCATCGCCGCCGAGCAGCGAGAAAGCGGTCTCGCACTCGAGATCGGTCGCCGCGCCCTCATGCGTGCAGTTGTAAGTGGCGGGGGCGCCTCGGCTTTCGGAGCCGAGCTCTTCGCCGAGGCGGCGTCCTACTACGCGTCGCGAGATTTGTCGAGCTACGTCGGGGCGGCGGGGCGGGTCGCGACATCGAGCGAGTCAATCGCGCTCAAGGACGGACTTCGCGCCATCGCGCGAGAGGCCGCGGGCGAAGTGCGTGTGCGCACTGACTCGGACGGTTGGAGCGCGTTCGTGCGCGGTACGCTGCAGATCCTGACGCGCGCGGCTCCGGGTAGAGGCGCGGCGACGGATGCCGGCCCGCACGGCGGAGCGGGGCGGTGACCATGATCCGCTATCTCGTACGTCGCGACGACAATGAGCCGAGTCGTGGGGCACACATACTGGAGGCGGGCGACAACCTGAAGACCGGCGAGTCTGATGTCGAGCTGAGCTTTGGCGACGTCTCCTCGCTCGAGGCCGACCTTCTGCTCTTGGCGTCGAGCATCTTCTCCGCCGACCGTGCGACCGCTCGCGGCGAGAGGGAGGACTTCCAGCGAAACATTGAGCTCCGCATCCCAGTCGTGAACCTCGCGCAGCTGCTACCGCTCGTGCCGGACGTCGAAGAGATCTTGCGCCTTCTCTCACAGGACGGCTGGACGATCAACTTGCGGCAAGCGCCGGGGGAGGCCGAGAAGGGGACGGCACGTGGCCCGACACTGGGGACGACGCTGCTCTTTTCGGGCGGCCTCGACTCGCTGGCTGCCGCAGTCGAGTATGGGCGCGATACAGAGACGCTTGAGCTTGTGAGCCACAGAACGCGCAACAGCGCTACGATCAGTACGCAGAATGACTTGGCCGCGCTCCTCACCGATCGCGGCTTCAACGTCTCGCACCGGCACTTTTTCGTCTCGTCCACCGCAAGGGGGCCGTCGGACCTCGAGCACGCTGTCGAGAACACACAGCGCACTCGCTCCTTCGTCTTCTTGGTACTCGGCGCCATTGTCGCCCGACGCACGGGGAACCACAACCTCGTTTATCTCGCCGAGAACGGACAGATGGCAATCCATCTTCCACTCACGACGGCGCGTATCGGCGCGTTCTCGACGCACACTGCCCACCCAGATGTACTCATGGCGATGGAGCGCTTTCTGAGTGTGGCGCTCAGCATCCCGCTTCGACTGATCAACCCGTACGTGTTGAAGACCAAGCGAGAGGTCGTTGACGTCGTCCAACGCCACCTGCCCGAAGCGATCCCACTGGCTAGCAGCTGCTGGCGCAACGCGCATCTGCCGGCTGGCACCACCCACTGCGGAGCCTGTATCCCGTGCTACGTCCGCCGCATCGCCATCGAGTACTCCGGTCCCGACGCGACACGGTACGCGCGCGATCTCTGGGCCGAGGTCATTGCCGAGCTACCGTCTGACGACGACGGTAGGCGCAACTTCGCCGACCTGGCGGAGTTCATCATGCGCTTCGAGACCTCGACAAATGAGGAACTCGTCAGCGAATTCCCGGAGCTGATTTCCGATAGCTTCGACGCGTTCGAGGTGATTGAGATGTACCGCCGCTTCGCAGGTGAAGCGCGAGCGGTGCTCGGACGGTATCCGGCCACAGCGCCGTTCCTGAGCTAGGACGGTGAGGATCAGTCACGCGGAGCTTGAGGCATGTCGCGGCAACGTCGCGCGGTGGGTCGCGGCGCGATTGAACCCGGGCGCCGGTCCACGCGCCGGATACGCGGGCATGACGAAGCTCGCCATCTACAAGTACCACGCGACCGGCGACGCCGACGCGGCGCGCCAACACCTTCGCAACCTGCTCGGTCGGTTCGGCGATACGGGAAAGAAGCTCAGCGCCGAGTACGAGCTAGACACATACATCGCCTGGGCAGAGCGGAACGATTTGATCGTGGCCGACCGCAAGGTTCGCATCGAGTACGACCTCGGATCCGGCGTGCTACTCGGAGGCGAAGTGTCGCGCGTCGACGTAGACGTCGTAGGAGGGGGCTACAGGGCGATACTGCTCGGCGCGCACGATCCAGACTGGGGCGCAGAGCTGCGGACTCCCCTTCTGCAGCGCGCGGTTGCTCAGCACTTCGACCGCAACGAGTCGGAGGTCATGGTGGGGGTCCAGTCCCTTGACGGGACCGCCCTTGAGACGCTGTGGTTCACCACGGCGGAAATCGACGAGGCTGACGTCCAGGCGCGTGCACTCGCGATACTGCTCGCTGCTGAGTGGGCGCGGCAGGCGTGAGCTCGATGAACCTCAGTGCCAAATCCGATTCGCGTTCATGGCGCGTTTCCTCGCAAAGCGCCTTAGAGGGTTCGCCGCGGTCAATCACGCGTGCATCACGGTCCTCCTTGGCCTCGATGGCAGCGAACCCAGCCGAGTAGTCACTGTGGTACTTCTCGACGAGGACGTCTTGAAAGCGCTGCACGTACTCGCGTAAGGGGAATGAATGCTCCATGAGTCACGGATCAGGTGTTCGAGCGACAGTCAATTAGAGAATTCTAAGACTTGGATGGACTCGTCGTCGGTGTCAGAGGCAGGGCATAGCTTGGCTTATGCGCGATCGACTCCCCCCGCTCTCCTGCCCAAAGACAACATTGCTGGTGTCTCAGCTG
>JALYVY010000390.1 GCA_030852985.1 Gemmatimonadota bacterium
CAAGCGGTGGCCGAACCGGCAGCTCGAGTGTCATGCGCCGGTTTCCGCTGGTCGTGGTGCCACGCCACTCCCAGCGAATGTCCTCCTCAGTCACGAGCGTCAGGCGCCATTCGATCTCGAACGCCTGCGTGCGCGGCACCCGCACCCGCACCGTCGACAACGACTTGCTCCGCTGTCGTACGACACGCACCGGTGCGATCCACTCGTGCATCGTGTGTCGACGCAAGGCTCGAAGTGCCTTGCGCGCGCCGGACTCGGTCGCGACGTCGTATCCCATGGCCGCGAGCAGCCGCTCCCGCGTTTCGTCAGACGTCTGGCGCAGCGAGAGTCCCGTCTGGTCGAGATACGAGTCCACGATGCCGAGCCTGGCCGATAGACGACGGAGAAACGGGCGCTCGATGGTCTCGTCCATGCTCAGCTGGGCGTCTGCGCCTTGGGCGCCATGACCAGCGCGGACAGCGGCGGAAGCGCCACCTCGATGGAATAGCGCCGCCCGTGATAGGGAATGTCCTCGGCGTGCACGGACTCGAAGTCGCCGAAGCCGCTGCCGCCCCATTCCGACGCATCGGTCGACAACAGGCACGCATACTCGCCCGACTCCGGCACGCCGATGCGATACGCCGCATGCGGCGTCGGTGTCAGGTTCAACACCACGACCGCATGTCCGTCGTTGCTCCTGCGAAGGTACGACAGCACCGAGTTCGCCCGATCGTTCACGTCGATCCACTCGAAGCCACGCGGCTCCGAGTCCAGTTGCCAGAACGCAGACCCTTCCTTGTAAACCTGACCGAGCCGCTCCATGAAGCGCAGGAATCCAGCGCGATCCGGCTGCTCCGCCAAGTGCCAATCGAGCGACTGATCATGGTTCCACTCATACGGCTCGGCGATCTCGCTCCCCATGAACAGCAGCGACTTGCCCGGGCGTGTCACCATGTAGGCAAACAGCGTCCGCAGGTTGGCGAGCTTCTGCCAGTGGTCGCCCGGCATCTTCTCGTACAGTGATCCCTTCAGGTGTACCATCTCGTCGTGCGACAGCGGCATGGTGAAATGCTCGCTGTGCTCGTAGATCATCGCGAACGTCAGGAGATCCTGATGGAAGCGCCGATAAATCGGGTCCTTCTCGAAATACTCGAGCGTGTCGTGCATCCAGCCCATGTTCCACTTGAAGGTGAAGCCGAGCCCACCGTCACGGATCGGCTGGGTCACGCCGGGCCAGGCCGTTGAATCCTCCGCGACCGTGACGCAACCCGGCGCCTCCTGGTGCACCACCGCGTTCATCTCGCGCAGGAAGTCGATCGCCTCGAGATTTTCCCGTCCCCCATATCGATTCGGCACCCACTCGCCCGCCTCTCGGCTGTAATCCAGGTAGAGCATCGAGGCGACGGCATCGACGCGCAGGCCGTCGACGTGGAATTCGTTCATCCAGTAGAGCGCATTCGCCACGAGATAGTTGCGCACTTCGCGACGGCCGTAGTTGAAGATCAGCGTGCCCCAATCGGGATGCTCGCCGAGCCGCGGATCCTCATGCTCGTAAAGCGCCGTGCCGTCGAAGCGGCGCAACGCGTAGTCGTCTTTCGGAAAGTGCGCGGGCACCCAATCGAGGAACACGGCGATGTTCGCCTGATGCAGCGTGTCGATCAGGAATCGCAGGTCGTCGGGCGACCCGTAGCGTGATGACGGCGCATAGTAGCCGGTGACCTGGTATCCCCACGAGCCGTAAAAAGGATGCTCCATCACCGGCAGCAACTCGACGTGCGTGAAGCCGAGCTTCTTCACGTGCGCGGCGAGCTTCGGTGCAATCTCGCGGTAGCTCAACGAGCGATTGTTCTCCTCGGGAACGCGCATCCATGAGCCGAGGTGCACTTCATAAATGTGAACGGGCTCGCGGACTTCGTCGCGGTTGGGCCGCGTGGACATCCAGTCCTCGTCGCGCCAGGTGTAGCCGCCCTCCCGCACCACGATCGACGCTGTCGCGGGGGCCTGCTGCATCTTGAACGCCATCGGATCGGTCTTCAGGCGCAGCGCGCCCTCGCGTGTGCGGAGCTCGAACATATAGAGCGCGTTCGCCGCGACGCCGGGAACGAACAGCTCCCACAGGCCGCTGCCTTCCATTCGACGCATGGGATACTGGCGTCCGTCCCAGTTGCACCAGTCGCCGACTACGCTGACGCGCTCCGCATTTGGTGCCCAGACGACGAATGCCGTGCCCTCGTCGCCCTCGAGCGTGCGGAGGTGTGCGCCGAGCATCGTCCAGAGCTTGCGGTGCGTGCCTTCATTGAACAGGTAGAGATCCATCTCCCCGACGACGGGTGCATGCCGGTATGGGTCGCCGCGCTCCCACGTGTGGCCGTCGTGCGCGAGATAGCGCAGCGTATAGTGTGGTGCCGTGGTGCCGGGCAGCGCGATCGAGAAGAATCCGTCGCCGTCGTCACGCATGGCCGTCGCGACACCATCGCGCAGGATGAAGCAGTCCGCCGCAGAGGGCTGGAACACGCGAACGGTGACTCCCGTTTCGTCCGCGTGCGGTCCGAGCACGAGGTGCGGGTTGGAATGACGCCCCTCGCGCAGGGCGTGTCGGGCGCCGTCGTCGAGGGTCGTCATGGCGTGTGCTGCTCCTTCATCGTCGGGATCTCGCGACGCTGCTCCTTGGAAGCAGGCACGCGACGATCGGTGCCGAATCGCAGCAGCATTACGGCATGGGGCTCGAGACTCACCGATGCCTTCCGGACGACTGGTGCCTCATCGCACGACGTATCCACCATGATCACCCAGATGTTCCCGCCCTCGCCATCGAGAAGGGGAAGCGTGAAAGGGACGGCCGCATCGCTGCTGTTCAGGAGGATGAGCAGCGTTTCGCCGTTCACTGCATGTCCGCGCTCATCGACTTCGTCGTTTGCCTTGCCGTCGATGAGCATCCCCAATGCGCGCGC
>JALYVY010000174.1 GCA_030852985.1 Gemmatimonadota bacterium
CATCAAGGCGCTCCCGACGTAAAAATAAATAATCACGCAGCGCCATACCGGCGCGGGTCAGGCCCAGCAGCCGGTGTCCACCATCGCCGCGGCTGCGCCGAAGGACAGCGCATCTGCCGGCAAGAAAAAGCGCAAATCGCTCAACACGATCATTCCGCGCGATACGGTGCACCTCCGCGTCATCGGCAATACGGTGGACATTCAGGCCCTTACACGTTTCATCCGGCAGCTCGAGCAGTCGCCGTTCCTGGAGCAGGTACAGCTCGTGAAGTCAGAACACGCGAATGACAACGGCAAGGACGTCACGCAGTTCCAGCTCGACATGCTGTACTCGCGACCCGACCCGGCGCTCGTGCGCCGAGTTCCCCTCGCCGTCTCGGTGCGATAGCCATGGCGATCATCCCAACGACCAATCGCGACAGGACGTTCGCCGGCGCCGCCTTCGTTGCCTTGGCGCTCGCCGGCGCCTACTACCTCTACGTGTGGCAGCCGAAGCGAGACGAGCTGGCCGAATCGCAGACCCGCGTGGATTCGTTGCTCGTCATCAACCAGCGAGCGAAGGCGGATCTGGCGCAGAACAAGACGCAGGCGTTGAAGGAAGAGGCCGACCGGCTCGCGGCCGACCTGACGGTCATGCGCCTCCTCGTTCCGACGGGGAATGAAGTGCCGACGCTCCTGGATCAGGTCTCTACCGCCGCTCGTCGCGTGGGGCTCGATATCGCGGACGTTCAGCCGCTTCCGTCTCTCGCCGGCGACCAGTACGAGGCGTACAAGTACCGGCTCGTCGTGCGCGGAGGTTCGTATCACCAGATCGGCAACTTGCTCGCGAATATCGGTTCGCTGCAACGCATCGTGGCGCCCATCAATCTCGTGCTCAGCCCCCAGTCCGCGGACCCGAGGGCACCCAAGAAGGCGCGCTCGCAGAATCTCGAGGCTCGTTTCGAGATACTGACCTACGTCGCCCGTGCACCGCTGCCGCCGGCACCAGTGAAGGGTGTCGTTCCGGATGCGCCGAAACCGGGAGAGAAATGACAGTCTTTCACAAGGCCACCGCGGTGATGGCTGCCCGCGCCTCGATGGTGCGTCTCGCCACGCTGACGCTCATCGTCAGCGCGTGCGTCACGGCTCCCCTACTGGCGCAGCGGATGCCGGACATCAAGGGTCCGATCAAGGCGGCGGAAAAAGCTGCCGATGCCACGAACGCGCGCCTCTCCGCACAGACCGGCCAGGATGTGCCGGTGCGCCGAGGCACGTCCGCGGCGCCGGCTCCAGCCAAGTCCTCGGGGCCCGGCAGCACGCCGGCGACCACCGGCGCGGCAACGAATGGTCCGTCCACCACCGCGCCTTCCATCATGGCGCCGGTGACGCGCGAAATCTTCACGTACGCAGACGAAGGACGGCGCGATCCGTTCTTCTCGCTCATCCTCACGGAAGACCTGCGTCCTCTCCTGTCGGACCTCAAGCTCGTCGGGGTCCTGTACGAAGCGTCCGGTCGTAGCGTCGCCATCATGCGCGACGTGCAGACCAACGCGCAGTACCGAGTGAACGCCGGCCAGACGCTTGGCCGGATGCGCGTTGCCCAGATCAAGCCGCGCGTGGTGATCTTCACGATAGACGAGTTCGGACTCAGTCGTCAGGACTCTTTGTTCTTGGTGGATTCGACAAAGGTGAGGATTAAATGAAGCCAGTCCTGGCGGTCATCGTCGCTTCGGCACTAATGGTGGGGCACAGCGCTCAACCGGTCGAAGCCCGCCCGGCCGAGGGGGCACTGCTCTCCCTCAGCGTGGTGCCAAGCTCCGGAAGAGCCGAGATCGTGATCGGCGTTTCGGGTGCTCCCGAGGTTCGAGACTTCACGCTCGGATCGCCCGATCGCATTGTCATCGATCTCAGCGGCACGTCCCTCGGGATGCGCAGTCGAACCTACGATCGGATTTCGCGTGGTGGCATCAGCGACGTCAGGTACTCGCAGTTCCGCAAAGGCACGGTGCGGGTGGTCGTCTATCTCGACGGGCCGCACGCGTACCAGCTGACCCGGGCGGATGGCGAAGTACGCGTATCCGTGTCCGTTCCTACCAACTCGCAGTTTGCCGCGTGGCACATTGGCGGTGGTAATGCACCGGAAAGCCGGATCGCTGACCGCCCCGACGCGCAGCCCGCTGGCGAGCCAATATCAGGTCCGGACCGCACGATTGATCGCGCCGTCGCGGCGCGCTCACGCGAGGTGCGCGACGCCACGGATGCAGCGCCCATGCGCACATCGGTCCAGCGCGAGCCGATGTCCGCCATGCAGGTTGCTCAACAGGCGCAGGCGCGTCAGCAGCGGTCGCAGCAAGCCCGCATCAGCGTGGTCTTCCAAGGCTCGGACATCCGCGATGTACTCGCGTCGTTTGCCTCGTTCTCCGGCCGGACCATCATCCCGAGTTCCAGCGTGCCTGGATTGAAGGTGGACGCGGAGATCAAGGATCAGCCGTGGGACGTCGCCCTGCAGGCGATCCTGTCATCGCAGGGGCTCGACGCGACGGAAGACGCCAACGGCATCATCATCGTCGATACGCAGGAGCGCATTGCGTCGCGCTCTGCGACTGAGGCGCTCGCAACGCGAGTCGTACGCGTGAACTACCAGAAGGCCACTGCGGTGGGCGACCAGATCCGCACCCGCCTGCTGCAGTGCATTCCGTCGGAGCGAGGTGCTGCCTCGGGCAACACCTCATCGTCGGCCGCCGCCGGCCAGCCGCCAACCCTTGGCCAGCCGCCCGCCCAGCCGACTGTCTCGAGCGGCGCTCCTGTCTCCGGAGGTTCGGGCTCAGACGCTTCGAGCTGCCGCGGTCGCGGCAGCGTGAGCGCCGACGAGGCGACGAACAGCATCAGCATCACGGCGCCGGTCAGCGTGCTCGACGAACTGGCCGATTTCGCTCGCTCGCTCGATCTCCGCCAGCCGGCCGTGAACATCAAAGCGAAGATCGTCCTCGTGAACCGCACGGACCTCGACGCCATCGGCATCAAGTACGACCTCGGCTCCAGGCAGCAGTTCTTCAGCAATGTCATCCAGCGTGTCGACTCTGGCAAAGTGGGCAGTCCGAACGATCCACCACGCGTGCTGCTCGGTGGCAATACCGTCTCGGCGATCGCGAATGCCTCGGGAACGGTCAATGGTGCCGCGCTTCGGCTGATCTACTCCACGGCCCTCGGCAACTTCGACTTCAGCACCTTCCTGGATGCCCTTCAGGAGGTCTCGCTGCTCGACGTCCAGGCGGAGCCGAGCGTGACGACGCTCAACAACAAGCCGGCGCAGCTGACATCGGGCGTGCAGGTGCCGTTCGTGCCCCTCATCAGCAGTGGTGGTACGGGAACCTCGCTCACCGGGCCGATCACGGTGGAGCGTATCCAGACCGGTGTCACCCTGCTGGTGACGCCGAGTGTCACGAACAATCGGCAGATTCTCATGCACGTCGACGTCACGAATTCCGATGTCAACTTCACGAACAATGGCACGTTGATCGACAACAATCACGTGTCCAACGACCTGCTTGTCGCCGACGGGCAAACGGTCGTCATCGGTGGACTCACCCAGACCAGTGTGCGTGTCACGAAATCGGGTATTCCGCTGCTCGTCGACCTGCCCTTCATCGGGCGGCTCTTCGGGTACACCACGAGACAGGAACAGAAGCGCGACCTGCTCGTCCTGATAACGCCCCACATCGTGGATGAGGGGCAGTTACCAACAGAAGCGGTGCGGCGTTAGTCGCACCCGGAGCATATATGACACATCCTGAATCCTGGGCGAAGTACTTCGCCCTGACGTTGGCTGCCCTCGTGGCATCCAGCTGCGACACGCGACTGCCTACGCAGACGTCCTCGACGTCCACCGGCAGCACCACGGACGCCGAACGTCCGGTGGTGACGTACACGCTTGACGGTGGTTTGAACAGCGCGGTTCCTTTCGGCCTTCCCATCGGGTTGTCCGTGAAGGTTACCGACAACGTGGGCGTCGCCACCATCCAGACCAGCGTGCGCAACGGGGCGCAGATCATCGCGCTCGACACCGTTACGCTCAAGCCGACGTCGGCGATCACCACGCGGACCATCACGATTCCGCTGGCCGGCCTGAAAAAGACGGACAAGCTCGTCGTGCGCACGACGGCGACGGATGCTGCGTCGAACACGCGGGTGGATTCCCTGACGATCTCGTTCGCCGCGCCGACGATCACCCTGCTGTCGCCACTCCCGAGCGCGAAGCTGAACGTTGGCGACTCGTTGCTGGTCTCGGCGCGCATCCAGGACGCCGCCGGCATCAAGAGCGTGACGTTCCTTGGCTATACGTTGCGGGGCAATCCCGATCTCGGCACGCAGCAAACGCTCGCGCGGTATCCGGCCGTTACGGCACCGTCGAGCGGCGGAACGTTCGCGGCGGGCGTGACGGACACGATCATCCGGCGATATCTGAAAGTGGCCGTCCCCGTTGACACAGTTGCGGATTCGCTAGTCGTCAGCGCCATCGCCCTCGATAACCTCGGCGGGATTGATACGGCACGCGTATCGGTGAAGATCGTGCGCGGTCCGAGCGTCCAGGTGCTGAGCCCAGTGGCGGGCGACAGCGCGACGCCTGGCGCCGGGTTGACCATCACGCTGCGCGCCACCGACCTCACGGGAGTTGCGAAGCTGGGCTTCCGTCTCCAGAGCGACCCCACCTTCCCCACGAAGGTCGACACCACGGTCACCGCCACGTACCCGGCGCTTCCGAAGGATGTCACCTTCTCGGCGACCATCCAGATACCGGCCAACGCCCCACCCAAGGCGCTGTTGACCATCACGCCGACCTCGACGAACAGCGGTGGGCAGGATGGCGCATCTGCGCCAGTCACCATCGCGGTTCGCGCCGGACTTCCGCCTGCACCCCGCGTCTATCAGGTCATCTCGAAGCGCGTGGAAACAGTCGACTCGCTCACCGTCACCGCGATCGGCAATGGGGTCACCATCGTCGGCTACGTGCTTCGCGACTTGGCGGGCGCGGTGATCAAGCGTGACAGCGTGATCCTGGCGACGCCGTTCCCATCCACGTCGGTACAGACCATCGCACTGAATCTTCCCGCATCGGCACGCGGCAAGCAGCTCACGCTCACCAGCTTTGCCTACGACCAGTCGGGGCGCGTCGGGTACTCGATTCCCGCCGGCACCACCGCGCCGCAGGGCATCGCGGCCAACGCGTTCACGGACTCGGCGCTCGTTGTATTCGGCACCACCTATCCGCTCCCGGTCGGTCGCAACGGTACAATTGCAGACCTGCAGGTGGATGCCACGCGAGGGAACGTCTTCCTCTCAAACATCAACTACGGTCGGCTGGAGGTGTGGACGAAGGCGGTCAAGGATTTCGACGCCACTGGTATTGTGGTCGGCTCCCAGCCCTGGGGCATGGCGTTCTCGAGGACCGCTCCGGGGAAGGACTCGATGTACGTGGCGAACTCGGGGGGTACCAACCTGAGTCGCGTGTACATCGGCGGTGCGCCGTCCACGATGAAGGAGGATCTGGTCAATCGCCTCGTCACCCGTGCGTCGTACCTGTTCAAGCTCACGGAGGGCATTGATCCCGCGACGAACAAGATCCGTCTCACGACGTCGCCACCGATCCTCTTTTCTGATCGACCGCAGTACGTCGAGGAGAGCAAGGGCGGCAGGCTGTACTTCTCTACCAAGCCCACCATTCAGGCCTCACAGGGGACCATTCGCTACATGGATCCGGCCGCGACGGCGCCGGATGAACGATTCATTCTCGACTTTGCGTTCCTCGGATCGGATCCGAATTCCTACGTCCTCGCGAACCTGGACGGGGTCACTGTTACACCGGCGCCCGCCACGAGCACCCTGAACGATTTGTTGGAACTCTGCGACCATGCGTCGGGCACGCTCAATCCGCCAACATGTGTATCAGGCCGGGGCGGCATCAAGGCAACGATCGACCTGCTTCTGGCGGCTGTGCCAACGAGCGACGTCGACTACAAGGTGAACATCGACTTCAATTCGCTCGGCCTTACCGACACCACGTATTCCGGCGCGAGCGGCGACGGGCGGTGGATCACGTTCGGCGAAGGGAACAAGGGTCCCGTGGCGCGGAACTTCGCGCTGCTCGACGACGGCGCGGGCCGAGTGAGACAGAATGGGGTGCTCGACCTCGATACGTACACCTACGCCTCGCCTTCACTGAACATCGCCGATCTCCTCACGAACGCCTCGGACCAGGTGTTCGGCGTTGCCCTCGACAAGACCGGCAAGACCATCGGTATCCACGGCACGGAGACCGCGTTCTCCGCTGTCAGCATACCATTCACGCAACGACTGCAGGGCAAGAAGTCGACGTTCGCGAAGGGCGCCGGCATCGCCTTCCACCCCAACGCCGACGGAACCTCGACGCCCGAGGCCTCGCGACTCGCGTTCGTCGCGTCGGACAACGGAACGATCGAGGCGGTGGACATCGCGTTCTACGATTTCGTGCGCGGATCACTTGCCACCAAGTTCAACCTTTATGGTCCGCTCCGCGCAACCCTGCCGTTCCCCGGTGATCCACCGAGCGTCGTGTTCAAGCTGTTCGGTGTGTCGGCGAAGGGCCTGGTGGTGGTTGATGTCACGGCGGCGGACATCCTGCCCGGACCGTGATCCACCGGCACGCAACGCGATTGCACAACGCATGAGATGACGAGACGAGGGCGAGAGGAACGGTTCCTCTCGCCCTCTCGTCATCGTATCATGTTTTCTCCGGCTCGCTGCACGGCGCTGTGCGCCATTCTCCGTTTCGTTCTTTCATTCGATCGCATGCTTCGCTTCACGACCGCCGGTGAGTCCCACGGGCAGGCGCTCGTCAGCATCCTCGAGGGGATGCCGGCGGGCGTTCCGCTGCTTGCCGCGCACGTCGATGCCGACCTCGCGCGCCGGCAGCAGGGATACGGGCGCGGACGACGCATGCAGATCGAGCGCGACACCGCGGAGTTCCTTTCCGGGGTCCGCGCCGGTGAGACGCTCGGCAGCCCGATCGCCATGCTCATTCGCAATCGCGACTGGAAGAACTGGGAAGAGATCATGGATCCGGCGCCGAGAGACGGCGAGGTCGCGGGCACGGCGCGCAAGCGCGCGGTGACACGCGTGCGACCTGGACATGCCGACCTCACCGGCCTGCTGAAATACGACCGCGATGACGCACGCGACATCCTCGAGCGCGCGTCGGCTCGCGAGACCACGGCGCGCGTCGCCGCCGCCGCGATTGCACGTCGTTTCCTCGCGGAACTCGGCATCTCGATCGGGAGTCACCTCGTGCATCTCGGCGGTGTTGACGCGGTGCGCCCGGAAGCGATGCCTGCGGATCTCAACGCCGCGTCCGATGCGTCGCCGCTGCGCACGCTCGACGCGGATGCCGAACGAGCGATGATTGAGCGCATTGATGCGGCCAAGCGCGAAGGGAACACCCTGGGCGGGATCTGCGAAGTCGTCGTCGACGGTCTGCCTGTTGGCCTGGGCTCGCATGTCTCGTGGGACCGCAAGCTCGACGGACGGTTGGGCGCGGCCATGCTGTCCATCCCGGCGGTGAAGGGCGTCGAGATCGGAATGGGCTTCGGCACCGCGCGCGTGAGTGGGTCGGAGGTGCACGACGAGATCGCCCCAGCGCCCGGGCGCACGCGGGCGGGCAATGTCCGGCGCGCGACGAACAGGGCCGGCGGCCTCGAGGGAGGAATGACCACGGGCGAGCCATTGGTGGTTCGCGTCGCGATGAAGCCCATCAGCACGCTCATGCGCCCCCTCGGCACAGTCGACGTCGCGACCGGTGAAGCCGCGAAGGCGACGGCTGAACGCAGTGACGTAACCGCCGTGCCGGCAATGGGTGTCATTGCGGAAGCCATGGCGGCGTTCGTGATTGCAGAGGCCATGCTGGAAAAGTTCGGCGGCGACTCGCTTGGGGAAGTGCGCCGGAATCTCGATGGATACCTTGCCCATATCGCCGGTCGGCTCGCCACCTGATTCCGGGGCGGCCCATGTCATCCTCGTGGGCCTTCCGGGCGCGGGGAAGAGCACGGTGGGCAGGCTGCTCTCGCGTCGGCTCGGCGTCGGATTTCTGGACTTCGATTCCGAGATCGTGAAGCGCGCCGGCATGCCCATCACCGAGATCTTCGCGAAGGGCGGTGAAGACGCCTTTCGATCGCTTGAGCGTACACTCAGCGAGGAGGTTGCGGCGATGACCGGAAGTCTGGTGCTGGCGCCAGGTGGCGGTTGGGTCAGCCAGCCGGACGTGGTGGCTCTCCTTCGTCGGCGTTCGCGTCTGGTGTATCTGCGGATTTCGCCCGCGGGAGCGGTGAGGCGGATGGGCCGCCGGATGTCGACACGCCCCCTGTTGCAGAAGGCCGACCCGAGGCGCGAGTTGGAGCGCCTGCTCGCCTCACGGCGGAGTGTCTATGAAACTGCGGAGCTGGTCGTTGACGTGGAAAACCTTGACGCGCAACGAGTTGCAGATGATATCATGAGACGGCTGACGAAGGATCCGGCCTGATTGGTGGCCGAAAACCCGCGGGAGGTTGACTCCCCAACTACCTTAGAGCGATTACAAGAGCGATTATCGCAGCCGGTGCGGTGATCGGCGCGTCGGTCGAGGTTCGCCGGGCCTCCTTGGCCGGACCCGACGCGCCAGAATGGTGTCCAACAAATGACAATGATGTCGGCCAGCGGTGTAAAGCCAGTACGCTGGGATACCGATATCCAGGGGATAACGATGACGATTCGCGTTCTTGGACCACACGAACGGGGCCGCTTTGCCACCGAAGCCTGGGGGCATTTGCTGGCACTGTCCGGTGCCGGAGCGCTCAACCCTGCGGAGCTGGAACAGGTGATCGAGCGGGCGATGTTGCAGTTCGACGGCCGCATTGCGCTCGACGACCTGCGCGCGATGATGGAAGGCGCCGGCTTCGATGACCCGGGCACCGCGGCGGATACTCAGACCGTACACTAGCAATGGCAGCGAAAAAAACGACGACAAAGCGAGCCGCGGCGAAGAAGTCGCCGGCCGTTCGAAAGACCGCGGGGAAGAAGACCGCGAAGAAGGCGGGCGCCCGGAAACGGGTGGTCGAGGAGGAGCAGTACCCCGATGAACCGGCGGGGACGACGTCGCTCGTGATCGTCGAGTCTCCCGCCAAGGCCAAGACCATCGGCAAGTACTTGGGCCGCGGGTATCGCGTGAAGGCGACCGTTGGCCACATCATGGACCTGCCCGAGAAGAAGCTCGGTATCGACATCGAGCATGGCTTCGAGCCGGAGCTCGTGCCGATTCCGGGCAAGGAAAAGACGATCGCTGACCTGAAGAGCGCGGCGAAGGTCTCGAAGGAGATCTTTATCGCGACCGATCCGGATCGGGAGGGCGAGGCGATCGCGTGGCATGTCCGCGAGCAGATCAAGCCGAAGCGCGGCCAAGCGGTCGTGCCCATTCGTCGCGTGCTCTTCCACGAGATCACGAAGGACGCGGTGCAGCTCGCCATCCGCCAGGCCGGTGAGATCGACGACAAGAAGGTCGAGGCGCAGCAGGCACGCCGCGTGTTGGACCGGCTCGTGGGTTACAAGGCGAGCCCCGTCCTCTGGAAGACGGTGAAAAAGGGCATTTCCGCGGGTCGCGTGCAGACGGTGGCGCTCCGCCTCATCGTGGAGCGCGAGCGTGAGATCCGCGCGTTCAATCCAGTGGAGTACTGGACGATCGCGGCGGCACTCGAGAAGGCATCGCAGCGCTTCACCGCCAAGCTGCACCAGATCGACGGCAAGAAGGCGGAGATCGGCACCGAGGCGGAAGCCATGCGGGTGCTGTCCGACCTCGAGGGCCGCAAGA
>JALYVY010000175.1 GCA_030852985.1 Gemmatimonadota bacterium
CGTCGGCGCGCCCCCTTTCCGCATCGCCCAGCCATCTAAAACCCTTGCCTCACGTCGGCACCAAGCAAGATTTCATCTGTCTCTCCTCTCTCTTTCTCCAGCCGTCGTCCATGGCCGCAAACGTCGTCGCGAATGCTCGCGGCAAGAAGACCGCACGAAGCTCGCTCTTCCACGTCATCTGGGAGAACGTCAAGTCTCTCGCGGGCGCTGTTCTCATCTACCTCGTCATCAACACGTTCCTCATCGCGGCCTATCGCATCCCGTCGGGATCGATGATCCCCACCCTCCTCATCGGCGATTGGCTCTTCGTGAACAAGGCCGTGTACGGGCCGCACATTCCCTTCACCAACGCACACCTGCCCTCCTTCAGTGAGCCGAAGCGCGGGGAGGTCATTGTCTTCGTTTCGCCGTACCAGGCCGATGAAGCGCTGCGCGGCGACGATCCGACCCCAACCCTGGTCAAGCGCATGGTCGGCATGCCGGGTGACACGCTCTTCATGCGCGCCGGACTCCTCCATGTGAATGGCGTGGCGCAGCGGCAGGGCTTCGGTATCGTTAGCAAGCCAAGTGAACGTGGCGTTCAACCGTCAGACGTGTCCCCACTCTTCGAATGGCAGCACAAGTTCGAGCTCAAGCAGTCACGCTTCGGAGCCGCCCCCGCACAGCCGCAACTCGACAACTGGGGACCGCTCGTGATTCCCGCCGGCCACTATTTCATGATGGGCGACAACCGCTACGAGTCGAAGGACAGCCGCTATTGGGGCATTGTGCCACGCGAGAACATTCGCGGACGCCCGAGCTTCGTGTACTACAGCTATCGCAGCGGCGACGAAACCGACCGCCCGCTTCCGTTCATCACGGACATCCGGTGGGGACGCATCGGGACCCGCATTCATTGATCACCCGGAGAGCGATACCGACGGACCTGGCGCACGGACAGCGGTACCCGTGAAGCTGACCTCGGTGACGCTCACCTCGCGCTCGATTGCGTGCTCGCAGCTCGCGTGCGTCGTCCTCTTCGGCGCGCTGCTCTTTGCGCCTTGGCAGGCGACCTCGCCAGCCCAGGGCGCCTTGCTCATCTTCGCGTGCACCGCCTTCGCCATCGCTGCACTGTCCATCGCGCGCGGCGCGCACGGCATCGTGCTCGTGGTCTTCGGGGCGTTCGCCGCACTCGCGATACTCATTGGCGTTGATGAGCTCTGGATGCTCGTCTCCCCCACACCTGTCTTTTCCTCAGCGCTCCAGAAGGTCAGCAGCCTCGAGCTCGCCGTCGCCATCGCTGCGCTGAACGCACTACTGGCGGTGTACGGCAGCTACGCCCTGTCGGCCGAACGACTCGCGGCCGAAGCGCTCGAGCGTCACGTGACGGCGGAACAGCTGGTCAAGGCCTCGCTCGAGCAGCGCGTCGTGCAGCGAACGCTGGAGCTCGATGATGCGCAGCGCGTGCTGCACCGGATGTGGTGGCTCGGTCAGCAAATCACGCTCGAACTCGATCCGCGCCGAGTGCTGGACCGATTTCTCGAGGCGGCCGCCGATGTCGCACAAGCTGACGGTGCCGCGCTGGGCCTCCTCATCGAGGATGGTCTGGTCGAGACAGCCGCATCCAGCGGAATACTGGGCGCAAGCTCTGGGTCGCGGATTCCGCTCGTCGGCACCGCGATGGGCCGTATCATCCGGTCCGGAGGAACGTGGGGTGTCTCCGATATCCGCGACCACCAGGAGCTGATCAGCCGCGAATGGGACGGACTTGGTGGCGAGGCGATTCGTGGCATGGCGATCGTTCCCGTGCAGCGCCGTGGAGAGCGCATTGGCGCGGTCGCGATCGTGTCGTCACGCGTACACACATTCTCGCCGCTCGAGCTCGAAAGGGTGGAGGCAATGGCGGACCTCCTCTCCGTCGCGCTGGCGAACGCGGAACTGTTCCAGACGATGAAACAGGCCGAGTGGCGCTTTCGCACGCTCTTTCGCGCAGCGCCCGATGCCGTGCTCACGGTGCTTCACCCCACCGGCCGCATCCGCGAAGCGAATGATGCCGTACGCGAGGTGTTCGGCCTGGAGCCGCACCAGGTCATCGGCAAGCGGCTTCTGGAGCTGCTGCTCCCCATTGATCGAATGACACTCGAGAAGGCGCTCGCCACCGCATTCGACGGGACGCCGGCGCGCGTCGAAGTGCAAGTCACACTTCCCGGCGGGGCGACACGCGTGGTCGCTCTCGCCGCGAGTCGCCTCCCCGAGGCTGATCCCCCGAGCGTGCTGCTCATCGGGCGCGACATGACGCAGGAGCGCGAACTTCGGTTACGGCTGATGGAGTCAGACCGTCTGGCTGCCGTGGGCGAGCTGGTTGCCGGCGTGGCGCACGAGGTCAACAACCCGCTCAGCAGCATTAGTGCGTTTGCACAACTGCTCCTGCGCGAAACCACGCTCACCCCATCGCAGCGCGAATCCATCGACGTCATTCGCACGGAAACCACTCGCGCGAGCCAGGTGGTGAAGGATCTACTTGCCTTCGCGCGACGGAGCGAGCCGCGCCGCGAGCCACTCGACATCAACGGCGTCGTCAACCGCACCATTCGCATGCGCCAGTATCAGTTTGCCGAGGGCGGCGTCCGCGTCGAGACGGATCTGGAGCGCGACCTTCCATCCGTCATGGGCGACGCGCGGCAATTGCAGCAGGTCTGCCTGAACCTGCTCACCAACGCGGTGCAGGCGATGACGGCCGTGGGCGGAGGCGAACTGCTCGTCCGCACCGCGACCGTCGGCGGCGCCGTGGCGCTCGACGTGTGCGACGCCGGCACCGGAATCCCCGCCGACGTCCGTGCGCACATCTTCGAGCCGTTCTTCACGACCAAGAGCGAAGGCGAAGGCACCGGCCTGGGACTCAGCGTCAGCTACGGTATCGTCACGGCACACGGCGGCACGATTGAGGTGGTGCAGACGGGAAATACGGGCACCGTCTTCCGCGTTACGCTGCCCTCCGTCGCCTCCCCGCCGAGCGACGCGGATCCCGCCAATGAAGTGGCGCCCTTTACACTCCGGTCGCCCCTCGCCGGAATTCGTCTCCTCTTCGTGGACGACGAACCCGCACTGCGAAGCGGGATGGAGGCATTCGGCGCAATGCGCGGCTTCAGCGTCATCGTGGCATCCGATGGCGCGGCAGCGCTCGAGGCGGCGCGGAGCAGCGGTGTCGATGCGGTTGTCTGCGACCTGAGGATGCCCGGCATGGACGGCTATGCGTTTCACGAGCGCCTTCGGACCGAGCGTCCCGGTCTCGCAGCCCGAACCGTTTTCATCACGGGCGACGTCGTGACCCCGTTGTCGCGCGGAAGTGTCGCGCGCCAACCAGTGCTCACGAAGCCGTTCTCGTTCGACAAGATCGAGGAAGCGCTCATCGCAGTGATGCGAGGGACGCCCTACGTTCCCGGCGAGCGCGGTGCTCGCTCCCCCGGCTGAGGTGAATCGAGTGTCCTCATTTTTCCCGCAAAGCACCGTTGAATGGCGCATGGAGGAACCGGCAGCCTTTCGCAAGCTGTCGCTCTCCCTCGCCGAAATGGCCCTGCTCACAGGGTTTGCGCTCCGGATGATCCGCGCCCTCTCGTTTACCTACGGGCGAGTGAGTTGGCTCTACTACGGGCTCATGCTCGTTACGGGAACGCTGGTGCTGCTCGGCATGACCACAGCGCACCTCGCGAACTTCACGGTGCGGTCGTGGGCGTGGCGTGCCCCACTCTTCGCCGTGGTGGAAGTTGTGGGCGAGATGCTGACCAGTCTGTTCCTCATCGCACTCCGACTGGAGCCCGAGGGTACGGCTCGTGCTGAGTTCCACGATTGGCCGAGCATGTCACTGCGCGCGCTGATTCAAAGCGAGTTGTTGATCTGCTTGTGGGCCCTTCTGCTCGCCGCGGTTATCCTCTTTGCGCGGCAGAGCGGTTTGGCAGCCGACGTCGATGCGGACGTGCTGGATCCCGCGACGCCAGCGCCCGTGCACGCCAAGGACAAGATCCCGTCCTGATGGTTGTCGTGGTTAAACGCTTCCACTGCCTGCCTGAAGGCTCTTCGGCTTCCACAGCCTCAACGACAACGGTTTCGGCAACGCGCTGGATCCGTCTCTCACGCGTCGGTCTGAGCGGCGCCTTCGGCTTCAATGGCAGAACGACAAAGGGTCCCGGACATTGCCCAGGACCCTTTCTGCCACCAGCCTGCGTTTTGCGTTACTTCCTGCGGCGGAGGCCCACGCCAAGGATGCCTACCATACCCGTGCCGAGGAGCATGACGGCTGCTGGCTCGGGAGTAGACGTGACCACGGTGGAGTCGATGATGAACTCCTGAATGCTGCAGGGATTATCCTGCCCGGCTCCATACGAAACACCGTTGCAACTGCCACCATCGGCGCCGAACACGTGGTTCACGTCCGTGACGACGTAGTAGCTGCTGGCATTGAAGGAGGACATCGCGTTCGCCGATGCGTTCAACCAGAACGGAGCGTTGCTGTCCTTGACGTTTTCGGGGATGATCCCGGTGCCCGCCAGCAGGCGCCAGATGGTCGCCTGTATATCCTGCGTCTGCGTCTCGTCGGAATTGTACTGCGTCGTGAGCCAAGCAGCCTGACGGTATGCCATCAAATCGCCCGAGCGCGTATCGACACCGATGCCGGCGTTGCTTCCCAAACTGGTGATGTTTGCCTGCCAGATATCGCCACTCTTGACCTCATGAAAGAAGTCGACGCAATTGAGCGTCACAGGGGTTCCGACTTCCAGTCCGTTGTACTTGCCCACGTAGAACCCGAATCCAACCACACTTCCGCCGTTCAGGAACGTGAACTGGGTGGAAGCCTGAGCGGGAACGGCGCTGAACGTCGTCGCAAGCAGGGCGAGGGAGGCAATACGTAAACGCATGAGAAACCTGTGGGTGAGACGCTGTGGGTGAGACATAGGAGGCAAATCCCCGAACTAATAGCAGCTGGTTGTGACGCAGAACACTAAAGCATTAATCATTCCGGCGCACGAACCGGCGCGCAGAAACACGAACTCAGCCGAATACTAGGCTATAAGCCTCGATACCGACAGATCCCCCACTGTGAGAATCCTGAGCAAACGAACCCCACGACACCCGACTGCAACAACCGCAACACAAGTTGGGGGTGACAACATCAACCAAGCGACGAGACCAGCCACACCCCCACTTCAGACCTGCAATCTCTGCTTTCCAACCAGACCGGGCGAAATGATCGCAGCGTCCGGCCGGCTGGCGCGGTCGATGCGCGTCGCCCGCCCCAACGTGGCGAACGTGAGAACTCCCATCAGCAACTTGACCTCCGCCGTGATGCTGGCCATCTGGTAGGCAGAGAGCAGGTCCGCCCGGATCAGGCGCCGAGCCTGAACCGCGTCCAACGCAAAGCCGCCAATGGCGACCAAGAGCAGCACTGCCATCACCCAGGAAGCCGCGCCAAGTGCGCGGCGCGCACGGGGCTGGTTGGACAGGACGGCGGCACCCACGGCGATGAGGGCGCCAAGACAAACGATCATCAGGGTATTGCTCAGCACCCCAATTGCCCCGAACCGCCACTGTGCATTTCCCACCGTCCACGGGATGAGATTCACACCAGAGTCATTCAGGGGAAAGATCACGAGAGCGGCGGCGACGAGGTACGCAGCCGGGGCCAGCTGGCGGTAGTTGTTCATGCTCTCGGAGAAAGTGGGGAGAAGTCGACAGCGGCCAGGCTCACGCGCGTACCAGATGGATCTCGAAGGAGAAACGCGTCCCGGTTTCGGGGGTGGATTCCACCTGCAGAGTCGAGCCCATGGAGCGAAGGAAGTCCTGGCAGATAGCCAAGCCCAGCCCCGCATTCGAGAAACGCATCCCGGATGCACTCGGTCGAAAACCGTCGAACAACATCGCCATGACGTGGGCCGGGATACCCTGACCCGTGTCAGAAACCCAGAAGGACAGCCGGGTCTCCGTTAACTCCGTGGCACCCATCGTCACCGAACCTTCATTGGTGTACTTCAAGGCGTTCGTCATGAGGTTGAGGAGGACGCGCCCAAGCGCTCCGGGATAGCCGATGCGACCGTCCACGGACGGAAGTACGTAGGTGATCGGCAATCCCTTTTCCTCGCTGATGGGCCGCACGGTATCGCAGACGCCAAGCATGACTTCGGCGATCGAGAACGGAATGGGCCGGCCATCGACGAGCCGCTGTCCACCACGAACTGCATCGATCACGTCACACGCGAGCGTGTTGAGGCCAAGAGCGGCGCCGTAGATCAGTCCGAGCTGCCGCTCCTGCACAGTCGTGACCGGTCCGCTGCGTCCGCGGCGAAGCGTCTCGACCAGGAACAGGATCGACGTGAGCGGCGAGCGCATGTCGTGCGCGATCTCCACAACGGCGTTCACGGCGTGCGAGGTAGTGAGGTGCCGCGTGAATTCATTGTCACTCACGGCCCCGAGCACCAGGTCGACGCCATCCATGGCGCAGAGCAGCGCGGCCAGATCGGCGCCCGAGATTCCGGTACTGTCCTGGGAAACGATGGTGAGCAGCGCGCTGCGAAGCGCGGTAGCATAATGGCGCGGCACAGACGACAACAACTCCGTGCGTGCCTCCGGATAGCTGCCGGATTCCGTCTCGGGTGTGCCGAGGCCGAGCCGCACGAGGCGGCCGAGCTGGTCCCGTATTTCCGACTCTGCGATCCGCTCGCCGCGAGCCAGCTCCGCCGCAGCTCGGTCGGCGGCGACATGAAGCAGGTTCTGCAGCGGCGAACTCACCATGCCGGAAGCGACATGCGAAGAGGTCAACCGCTTTTCTGTCTTGCTGGACGGTAGAAGAATCGATGACAACGCCCGTCAGGAAAAAACTGTCCTGACGGGCGCCGATGGCCCAGACGTTCGAACGCTACAAGCTATGCCGGCTAGCACTAGAGCGTGAGCCTTTCGTTCGAGTCTCGCCGAAACCCGTGGCGCTCCAGCAGGCGGTAAAGAGTCGTGCGGTCGACACTGGCCAGACGAGCGGCGCGGGACATGTTGCCCGACGCCCTGGAAACAAGGCGAGTCACATACTCCTTCTCGAAGGACGCGAGGACCTGCTCCTTCGCAACGTGATACGCGTCGTGCATGGGCACGCCGAGCGCCACGGTGGGGTCGGCAAAGGAGTCGTCCTGCTTGTGCAGCGGGATGTCTTCCGGACCGATGACGGTACCAGGGGTCGCAAGCACGACGAGGTGCTCGACGACGTTCTGGAGCTCCCGAACGTTGCCGCGCCAGGCGCGACCCCGCAGGAAGTCAAGCGCCGCATCGCTGAACTGGGGCACTGGATCGCGCGACGTGTGATGGCGCTTCCAGAAGTGCCCGAGAAAGTGGTTAGCGAGAATGGGGATGTCGTCGATCCGCGACCGGAGCGGCGGCAAGGCGATGGACACGACGTTGAGGCGGTAGTACAGGTCTTCCCGCAAGTGCTTGCTCTGGATGGCCAACCTGGGATCGCGATTCGTGGCCGAAATGAAGCGGATGTCGACCTGCGCGTCCTGCTGCTCGCTGCCCACTCGGCGCACGACGCCATCCTGCACCACGCGAAGCAGCTTTGCCTGCAGGGGCAGCGCCATCTCGGTGAGCTCGTCGAGGAAGAACGAGCCGCCGTGCGCTGCCTCGAGGAGGCCAGTCTTTTCGCGATCGGCACCCGTGAATGCTCCCTTCCGATGCCCGAAAAGCTCGGACTCGAGCAGGTGCTCCGGCATCGCGGCGCAGTTGATGGGAATGAGCGCCTCACCCGACCGCCGGCTGTGCTTGTGGATGAACTGGGCGAACATCTCCTTTCCCGTACCGCTCTCGCCGACGAGCATGACCGAGGCATTCGTCGCGGCGACCTTTCGCGCCAGCTCCACCGCGGCCCGGAAGGTGGGGGAGACGCCGAGCAGGGTGATCTGATCGCTGTTGCCGTGTTGCTGCGCCAGTTCGTTGCTCGCGTCCGAGCGCGCGCGGTTGGTCAGCACCGCGTGAGCGGCGCGCCCGAACATGAGGTGGAGGTGCGTCCCCGAAAAGGGCTTCGGCAGGTAGTCCCAGGCTCCAATGCGCATGGCCTCGAGGCTTGAGGCGACACTCGGGTTACCGGTCATCACGATCACGATCGCATTCGGCTGCGCTTCGAGGACGGCCTTGAGGATTTCAATGCCCGGTACGGGCGTCATGTAGAGATCCACCAGTACGATGTCGAAGCGGGAGCGGCGGAACAGCTCAATGGCTTCGTCGCCCCGCCCACTGGAGGCCACGGTGTAACCCTCCACCTGCAGCACGCTGGCGCATCCCTCCCTGAGGATGCGATCATCGTCGATGACCAAGACGCGAATCGATGCGCGGGCCTCGATGGGCACCATCGCCGAATCGGGGATTGGCGCCTCACCAGCCGGCGCTCGCAGTGACACCGCGGAGTCGGTCAGGCGACTGACGGGATCCAAGGCAGCTGAACCAAAGGAGCTCGAGACATCAAGCATGGGGGGCATCTGGCATCCCAAGCGTCGGGGAGTAGGCATGCGCTGCTAACGCAGTGTGTTGCTTCATTCCAACAACAACAGTCGGTGCGCCGCGTCACAAACTTCTGAATCCCGCTGGTTTTGTCAAGGAAATTCGTCAAAGGGAAAAAAGTCCGCGATCAACGGCGCTGATCGCGGAGATCGCGACATCCCAACGACGACCCTGTTGCGCGGGCGCAACAGGAAGGAATCAGCTCAGAGGGAGTTCACTGAAGCTGAACGCGCCGCTGATGCGCTTGCCCTCCATCTGCTTCTGCACGTGTTGAAGGGCGACCTTCGCCCGACGTACCACTTCGTGCGCATCCACCCCAGCCGAACTGAAGTCCGGCACCGCATAGAAACCGGCGTGCAAACCCGAGTAGGGCTGATCCATCGCCATCGCGGAGGACGTCTTCGAAACCGCCCGCTGTAGCCGGTCGACGAATTGGCGGGCACCGCTCTCGTTCGTATCGGGAGCGATGATCGCGAACTGATTCTCGCCGACATAGCCCACCACGTCCGACTTTCGGCTCATCGACCGACACACATCCGCCATATAGGTAAGCTCGGCGCTCGCCGGCTTGGCGCTCGATGATCCGTCGAGGATGGTGCTGGCCGTGACCGCGACACACGCAAAAGCCTCGTGCTTGCGAGCAGCGCGGGCCCCAAGCTGCTCCGCCCACTGTTGAAGCCCATAGACGCTGTAGAGTCCCGTCAAGGGATCGATGAGCGAAGAGGCCTGCACGTCCTCGAGGCGGCGGCGTGCGCGCACGTACGTAGTCATCTTGAGCAGCAGCGTTTCCACGTCGAGCGGCTGGCTGCAGAAATCCCATGCGCCGGCCTCGAAGGCAGAGAGTCGGACGCGATTGGAAGCGGGCGCCGGCGAGGTCACGAAGACAGGAATGGAGTGGTCGAAGAGGGGATCGTCGCGCAGTGCGCGGCAGACCTCCACGCCGCCCATCTCCGAGAGCGAGTCGTCGAGGAGGATGGCGTCCGGATTCACCCGGCGGGCAAGGTCGAGTGCGCGCCTGCCGCCCGCCACACGAAGGACCGTGAAGCCGTTCAGTTCAAGGACGCTTTCCACGGATCGTCCAACCCACTCACCGTGGCTGGCGATCAGGACGAGCATCGGACGCTTCGGAAGATCTACCATTGCCGTTCGCCTGAGGGCGGAGAAGTAAGGGCCTGCGAGACCATCAGTACTGCGTATTACCGCCCCACGTGGGCGTCGTACTCAAGCGGCAGAAACTTCGCGGCGTACCATTTCAACGTCTCCTCCATGCCGGCCGCCGCACGATGCATCGGGCCATAGCCGAGCAGCCCGCGCGCCTTGCTCACGTCCGCG
>JALYVY010000176.1:0-1759 GCA_030852985.1 Gemmatimonadota bacterium
CATGGAGCGCCACATCGATTCCGTCGTCGAGCTGTCGAACCCCAGAGGACTTCCGCTCATGGGGCCGGTGAGAGCCTCGGCGATCTCACCCGGAGAGCGATGGCTGCTCGCCGGATGGAGCGCGTCGCTGTATTCGATAGGTCCACGCATCTCGTTGCTCCTGGTGAAGGTGAGTGGTGATTGGCGGGCTCGGAGTAAGCAGCATTCTTCGTTCCGCGACGAGGAGTTGATTGTCGCGGCGGTGATCGCCCCGCGGCCCCGTGTTGCGTGACTAGCGTGCGACGTTGATTCGGAACTGCGCGTGGCACGCGGTGCAGTTGCCCATGATCATCCCCAAGCGGCCGAGCGCGCGGCTCGTCGGCGCACCTCGGCCAACGTCGCGCGCATGGGTGGAGCGCAAGCTGTTCGTCCGCGTGGCGTTACGTCCGGAGCTTTGTGAGCGCCGACCCCTTGTGCATGGCGATGTGATCGGTCGTGTCGCTCGCGATTTCGTACTGCGGCTCTTCGGGTGTCGCGTGAACGGTGTAGCCCTTGAACGTGATCGCCGACGTGACGACCCGCTTGATGGTCCCGCGGACCCGGCCCGCTTCGGAATTCCACGAGACGTGATCGCCGCGCTTGAATCGTTTCTTCGACATGGATTTACCGCTCCGCTCGATGTGCCTGACTATGCCAGCGACATTTCCGTCGCGAGACCGCGCTTCAGGCGTTCCCCTTGGTAGCACGATGTGCGCCGACAGCACATGTCAGGCTCGAAAATCCCGAGGCGGCAATGCCGCCTGACTGCGATACTCGGCTGTTCCCTTGCGTCGCGCTTCACACGTCCCGCATAGTAGGCGGAAATCCGTTCCGCAAGTATTCCCAGTCTGTTCGCGATCACCGGAGGCCGTCGATGGAGAGTTCTCGCGCAGCACCCCCCGAGCCGCGTACCACCCTCCTCACTCGCGCACTCTGCCTGCTGGTCGTGCTCCTGATGACAGTCGCGGGGGTTTATGGCGCTTACATGGCCCTGCACTACTATCACCAAATCGGCGTCTAACGCATGGGCCCCATCACCAAGCGACAGACGCGCGCCTTCTTCATCGGTTCCACCGGTGTGTTTTCCCTGATCTTCATCGGGCTCACCATCGACGGTCACCGGCAGTTTCCCAAGCTTACGCACTCCGATCAGATCACCCCTGACGTGATCGCCGGCAAGCATGTGTGGCATCGAAAGGACTGCATCAACTGCCATACGTTGATCGGTGAGGGCGCCTACTACGCGCCGGACCTCACCAAGATCGCACAGCAACGCGGTGCGCCGTACCTGCGCGCCTTCCTCGCGGATCCCTCGAAGTTCTATAACGAAGAGCGAGACCGCCGGATCATGCCGAACCAGAACCTCTCGCCCAAGGAGATCGACCAGGTAATCGCCTTCCTCACCTGGGTGGGGAACATCGATACGCAGGGCTGGCCTCCACGCCCCATCCTGGTTTCCGGCGCAACAATTCCCGGCACCAACATTGGCGGAGCCGCTCCTCAACCCGCATCGAACGATCCCATTGCCGTAGGCCAGTCGCTATTCCGGCAACCATCGCCAGGCTGCTTTGCCTGTCATTCCACCGTGGCGGGCGTGAACCTGGTGGGCCCATCGCTGGCCGGGATCGCGGAAATGTCGGAGGCGCATTTCAAGGCGGCCGACTATCACGGCAAGGCCACTGACGCCCCGTCGTACATCCGCGAGTCGATTCTCCAGCCCAGTGCGTACGTCGTGCCTGGC
>JALYVY010000176.1:1769-9822 GCA_030852985.1 Gemmatimonadota bacterium
TCGCTGATGCCCCCAGGATTCGCGCAGTCGCTTACGCCCGCCCAGGTCGACGCACTCGTCGCCTATCTCATGACCTTGAAGTAGGGAGCAGCAGACATGCGTTATCGCACACAGGCTGTGGCGTACCCGTACTTCGTGGTCGCGCTGCTACTCTATGGGCTCCAGATGGTCTTCGGCATCCTGTCGATCACCAAGTACCTCGGCCCCGACCCGATCAAGGCATTCCTTCCCTTCGACGTCAGCAAGGAGATCCACACCAACCTGCTGATTTTCTGGGTGCTGACCGGATTCATGGGCGCTACCTACTGGCTCGTACCCGAGGAATCGCGCACCGAGCTGCATTCACCGCGCCTGGCCAAATGGGCGCTCGCGCTCTGGACGCTCGCCGGCGTGACGGCAGTGGTGGGCTACCTCTTTGGCTGGACGCAAGGGAACAAGCTGCTGGAGCAACCGCTGCCGGTGAAGCTCGCGATCGTCGTGGTCATGCTCATGTTCCTGTACAACATCGGCATGACCATCTGGAAGGTGAAGCGGCTCACCACCACGGAGGCGGTGCTCGTTTCGGGGATGGCGCTCACTGCCATCCTCTACCTGCCCGCACTGCTCACCTACGACAACTACACCGTCAGCATCTACTACCGCTGGTGGACGGTACATCTCTGGGTTGAGGGCGTGTGGGAAATGGTGCAGGGCGGGCTCCTGGCCTACCTGCTGATTCGGTTGTCCGGGGCTGATCGCGAAGTGATGGAGAAATGGCTTTACGTCATTGTCGGCCTGACGTTCATCGCGGGCATTCTCGGCACCGCTCACCACTACTACTGGATCGGGGTGCCAGGCTATTGGCTGGTGTTCGGCGGATTCTTCAGCGCGCTCGAGCCGCTCGCGTTCCTGGGAATGGCCATCTATGCCTACGGAGCAATGCGCCGTTCCGGACTGTCGCATCCGAACCGCATGGCACTGCACTGGACAATCGGTAGCGCGATCTTCTCCGCACTCGGGGCGGGCATTCTCGGCCTGGCGCACACATGGCCGTCCGTGAACAAGTGGACGCACGGCACGATGATCACCGCGATGCACGCCCACATGGCGTTCTTCGGAGCGTACGTGATGATCGTGCTGGCGATGATCACCTACGCCGCGCCGGGCCTGTTCGGCCACGATCAGGAAGCGGGCGAGTCGCCCGCCGCACTGTGGGCCTTCTGGCTCCAGATGGCGGGCATGTTCGGCATGACCATGGCGTTCGCCGCCGCCGGCATCGGCCAGACGTATCTCGAAAGAATCATGGGCCTCGGGTACCTGGAAACCCAACACAAGATCCAGGTGCACTTCCTCATGGTGCTCGCCACCGGGCTGTTGTTCGTGCTCGGCGTCGGACTTTACCTCTACGACTTCTTCTTCCTCGCGCCCAAACGGCGAACGGCTCCGGCCCTATGGCCCGTCACGGGGTTGGAGGCGGAGACCTGATCGGTGAGTGCACAGCTTACGGCAAACCTCTCGAGCAGCGTGCCTGATGGTCTCCGGCCGTCGGGAGGAAAGGAGCCCTTCTACCTCCCGATCGACGACGAGGTCGCCGTGTTCGAGGAATGTCACCATCGCGGTCTTGGCGTCATGCTCAAGGGCCCGACGGGCTGCGGCAAGACGCGCTTCGTCGAGCACATGGCGTGGCGGCTCGGCCGACCGCTCGTCACGGTGGCGTGCCACGACGACCTCTCCGCAAGCGACCTGACAGGGCGATGGCTGCTTCGTGATGGGGAGACCGTCTGGCAGGACGGTCCGTTGACGCGCGCCGCACGCGAGGGGGCAATCTGCTACCTCGATGAGGTGGTGGAAGCACGGCAGGATGTGGTGGTGGTCATCCACCCGCTCACCGACGATCGCCGGATGCTTCCCATTGAAAAAACCGGCGAGATGGTCGAGGCGGCACCCGGCTTCCAGTTGGTGGTGTCGTATAACCCGGGCTACCAGCACGTACTCAAGGACCTGAAGCCGAGCACGCGGCAGCGCTTCGTCTCGCTGGAGTTCGATTTTGCCCCGCCGGCGCTGGAGCGGCAAGTGGTCGCGCATGAAGGGGGAGTGAGCGAAGCGACGGCGGCCGGGTTGGTCGAGCTGGCAATCCGGGTAAGGCGACTTCGCGACCGCGGGCTCGTCGAGGTGCCGAGCAGTCGGTTGCTCGTGGCTACTGCGCGGCTCATCAGTGGTGGCATCGCCCCGGCTCGCGCCTGTCGCGTCGCGCTGATGTCGCCGCTCACCGACGACCCCGACCTGTTGGCGGCGATCAGCGACCTCATTACCGCCAGCCTCTGAGCAGTGGCAGAACCGGAGGACGTCGTTGCCGAGGGCGCCTTGCTCGCGACGCGGTTCGCACGCGACCTGTGGGCCCGGCGTTCGGCGGGCGCTGACACGCGTCCGCTCCAGCTGAACGACGTTCGTCGGCGCGTGGAGCTGTTCGTCGTCGCGCTGTTTCCGGATGCCCCTGAAATCGGCGTAGCCGACCCGCCAGCACCGCTCAATCTTTTCGCACGACTGGCTCGCCGACGCACTGCGCATCTCCATCCGCACACCGCCATGCCGTCCACCGATGGAAAGCGGATACGGCTACCAGGCGCCCTTGAAAATCTTTCTGCATCGGCAGTGCTCGATCGGTACCGGTTGCTCGCGTTGGAGCAGGCGTCGCGCGCATCACGCGGTACACTGACATTTGCGCCGAGCACAGATCAACTGCTCCGCGACCTGTATCTTCTCTCCGAGGCGGCGGCGATCGACGTCTTGCTCGTACGAATGCTGCCGAGAATGGGGCGGTCGTTGGTGGAGGCGCGCATCGAGGCGGACGAGAACAGGACACGCATTCCTCAGCCGTCTCCGCAGGAGCTGGCGATGGACGCGCTACTGCACGCACTGCTCAGGGCAGATCCCACAACGCCACCCGCGCCTTTCATCGTCGCCGAGACGCCGGTTGCGTCGCGCCGATGGGCGGAGACGCTGCACGCGCAGGTGAGTCAGGAGGCTGGGCCGCATCGCGGGCTTCCGCCGATCGCGCTCTGGGGCGTCACCATCGCTGCGCCTGAATCTTCGGCGACCACTGCGTCCACGGAGGGCGAAACACCGCTACAATCCGCGCGGAGCCACACGCTTCCTCGGCGCCCGAGAATCCGGGACGCGGGCGACGAGGAAGATGACGAGGAGCCCGGCACGTGGATGGTGCGCGCCGACGATCCGCAGGAAAAGGTGGAGGATCCGGCAGGACTTCAGCGGCCCGCCGATCGGGACCAGCACGCCGACCCGGGCGAGCTGGCGGATGCATTGTCCGAGTTGCCTGAGGCGCAGCTGGTTCGATCGCGCGACGCGGTGCATGAACTGCTGATCGGGGAGGATCCGATTCATCGAGTCCCCGAGTCTGAACGCACTCGCCACGGTGTGGGAGTTGTCTATCCGGAGTGGGACTGGCGGATCGACGCGTATCGGCCCCATGGCGCCATCGTGCGGGAGCGCGCGGCGGAGGAGGGCGATGGAGCGTGGGTAGACGCGATGCTGCGCCGTCATTCGGCGACGCTGCGCGGTGTGCGCCGGGACTTCGAGCGCGTGAGGCCGCGGCGGACCGCGCTCAAGCGGCAGCTCGACGGATCAGAGATCGACGTCGATGCGGTGGTGGCTGCGTTTGCCGATCGCCGGGGCGGTGGTGTGTCGGATGACCGAGTCTACGTCGACGCGCGGCCGCTTCGGCGTGACGTCGCGATCACCTTGCTGGTCGACGCGAGCGCATCGACCGATGGTTGGGTGTCGGGAAGCCGGCGGATCATCGATGTGGAGAAGGAGGCGCTGCTGATCGTCAGCGAGGCACTCGCCGCACTGGGCGATCCGCACGCCATTCTCTCGTTCTCAGGCGAAAGCGCCGCAGGAGTGGAGGTTCGGGTCGTCAAGCAATTCGATGGTCATGTTGCGCTGGCCGATGTCCGTCGACGGATCGCTGCGTTGGAGCCCTCGGGCTACACGCGCGCGGGCGCGGCGATCCGGCATGCGACCGGAGGACTGATGCGCCAGGCCGCGCGCCATCGGCTCCTGGTGTTGCTGTCCGACGGCCGCCCCAACGACGTGGACCAGTACGAAGGGCGCTACGGCGTCGAGGACACACGCGTGGCCGTTGCCGAGGCGCGGTTGCAGGGCCTGCACTGTTTTTGCCTCACCGTGGATCGGCAAGCGCCGCGATATGCCACGCGGATTTTTGGTCGGGATTTCGCGGTGCTGTCGCGGGCGGAGCGATTGCCAATGGTGCTGACGGCGCTACTGCGCGACCTGGTGCGCGGTTGACCACTCCACCCATGCTATCGACTGCACACCGGCATCCTCGCAGGCATCAACAACAAGAGCAAAGTCATCAAGCGGATGGCGTACGGCGTTCGCGATGATGCCTAAGTTTTCCTATAAATCCGCGCCGCATTTCCCGGGTATTTCCTGAGGAAGCCTATATACTATCCCGTTCTATCCCTTCATTTTCACCGGCACTTCCCGAGTCGTTTCGTGGGGGTAGCCGCGACAATGATGGGAAATCGGAACCGACACCAGCTCCGATCGCCTCATGTCGTTCGCACAACGCACACTCCTCGTCCTCCTGGCGCTCGTTCCCGCCACTGCGCTCGCGCAGGAGCCTCAGGGCGCGACGCACGCCGACACGCTGCGGGGCTCGATCACCTCGCCGCAACGCACGTGGTGGGACGTGACGTTCTACGACCTCCACGTGACCGTGAATCCAGCCGACAGCAGCGTGCGTGGCTACAACGGCATCACCTACAAGGTCCTGAAACCCGCGCAGGAGATGCAGGTCGATCTCCAGATGCCGCTCGAGATGGATAGCGTGATCCAGGCCGGACGACGTCTCAAGTACCGTCGCGACGGCAACGCGTTCTTCGTCGCCCTCGCTGCGCCGCAACGCGCGGGCGAGGTGAACACGGTCGTCGCGCACTTTCACGGGCGACCGCGCGTGGCGCTCCGTGCACCCTGGGACGGCGGCATCGTCTGGACGCGTGACAGCCTTGGCATGGCATGGATCGCGTCGGCAGTGCAGGGGTTCGGCGCCAGTGGATACTGGCCGACCAAGGACACGCAGGCCGACGAGCCGGATAGCCAGCGCGTGGCGATCACGGTGCCCGACTCACTCATCGATGTGTCGAACGGTCGGCTGCGGAGCACCACGCATCATCCCAACGGCACCACCACGTACGAGTGGTTCGTCTCGAGTCCGATCAACAACTATGACGTCGCGATCAACGCGGGGCACTACGCGCACCTCGCCGACGTCTACGCGGGCGAGAGCGGGCCGCTGACGCTGGATTTCTTTCCCCTGTCGTATCACGTGACTGCCGCAAAGCGCCAGTTCGCGCAGGTGACGCCGATGCTCGCGTGCTTCGAACACTGGTTCGGACCGTATCCGTGGTACGAGGACGGCTACAAGCTGGTCGAGACGCCGCATCTCGGCATGGAGCACCAGAGTGCCGTGGCGTACGGAAACCATTTTGCCAATGGCTACCTCGGTCGCGACCTGTCGGGCTCGGGGTGGGGGCTGCGATGGGATTTCATCATCGTACATGAGAGCGCGCACGAGTGGTTCGGCAACAGCCTCACGTCACAGGACATCGCGGATACCTGGATTCACGAGAGCTTCGCGAACTATGCCGAAAACCTTTACACCGAATGCCAGTTCGGCAAGGAAGCCGGAGCGTCGTATGTCATCGGCACGCGCAAGCTCGTGCGAAACGACATCCCCATCCTCGGCAGCTACGGCGTGAACAAGGAGGGGTCGGGCGACGTGTATTACAAGGGTGGCAACATGCTGCACACCATCCGCCAGATCGTGAACGACGACGAAAAGTGGCGCGGCATCCTGCGCGGCATGAACGCGACCTTTCGTCATCAGGTCATCACGGGGACGCAGCTTCAGCAGTACATGAGCCGGCAGGCGGGCGTGGACCTGACGACGGTGTTCTCGCAGTACCTCGGCACCACGCACATTCCCGTCTTCGAGTACAAGGTGGAGGGAATGACCCTGTCGTACCGATGGGCCAACGTCGTACCGGGGTTCGTCATGCCACTTCGGGTGACACTCGCCGGTGCGCCGTATACGACGCTGCATCCGACAGAGAATTGGCAGGCCGCGCCGACGCCGGTTCGCGACGCGACACGCGTGCGTGTGGATGAGAACTTCTATGTGCTGTCGCGCGACGTAAGCAAGCAGTAGTGCTGGGGGCCTACGCGGTTGACACGCACCTCACACCGGGCGCGACCTCGCGAAGTCTTTGGCATACCTTCGCATGCGGAACGCACCGATCCTCTGGTGCCGCGCGGCCTGCTTCCGCTTCATTGACAACGAGCGACGATCGTTCAAGTTCGCGCGTGGCGTTCACTCATTCCAAACCGAGCTTTCCTTTGCGCATCCACGTAACAAGCGCGGTCATACGCCGCGCCATCGCATCAGCCGCGGCCTGCGCGGTGTGCACCCCACTGCTGGCATGGTCGCACGCGTTCTGGGGTGAGGCCGGTCACCGGCTTACCGCGCAGGCAGCCTCCGCGGCATTGCCCGACAGCATGCCTGCCTTCTTTCGTGGAGCGGCGAAGCAGCTCGCGTATCTCAACCCCGACCCCGACCGTTGGCGCAGCCGGGCCGAGCGGGATCCAGCGCTCAGCGTGGCGTCCGGCGCTGAACACTTCATCAATACGGAAATGATTCCGGCGGACCGCCGCGCAAATGCCTTCGCCGCTCCGACGCGGTACGCGTACGCGGACACGCTGCGCGCGCTCGGTCTCAATGCGGAAGTCGTGGGGTTCCTGCCCTTCCGCATTCTGGAGCTCACGCAGAGGCTGCGCGTCGAATTCGCGTTGTGGCGCACGGCGCCCAACGATCAGACACGCGAATGGATCGAGGCCCGCATCATCAACGATGCCGGCATACTCGGCCACTATGTCGCCGACGGCTCGAATCCGGCGCACACGTCCGCCAACTTCAACGGGTGGGTGGGCCCCAATCCCAACGGCTACGCCACCGACAAGCAGTGTCACTCCCGCTTCGAATCGGCGTACGTGCAGGCGAAGATCATCCTCGCCGACGTTCAGCCCCTGGTGGAAGGGACGCCACGCATCCATCGCGAACTGCGGCCGGCGGTTCTCGCCTATCTGAACGAGACGTTTGGCGAAGTGGAGCATCTGTACCAGCTCGACAAGGCGGCGCCATTCAGCGCGACGACCGAGTCTGCGAGCGACAAGCAGTTCGCCGCGGCACGCCTGGCCGCCGGCGCGCGAATGTTGCGCGACCTCTGGTGGACGGCGTGGATCACCAGCGCGGACAGCACGCGGCGCTAGCTGCCCCTTCGGACGTGCTCACGCAGGGCAAGGTTTATCCGGAACCGAGCATCCAGCCTTGTTGACGCATTCGCCTCCCTCGCGCTACTCGGTCATCACCTCGCTCACCGGCTTGGTGGCGAATGGTTCGTTATGGCCCTTTATCTTGCGCAGTCGACCCCCACCGAGTGCCCACAACAGTGCTCGCGACTTGATTTGTGCACGACTAAGGCACGTAGTTCGCGTTCTACCCGGACTATCCAACACGAGTTCACCGCAGGGCTGACAGATCACCATATGGATTCTTCCTCAAGAATCACGAACATCGTCGCCAGGAGTCCTGCGCTCATGGGAATCACCCTGAGTGCGGTCGGTGTCGTGCTGTTCGGGATCGAGCGGACTCTCCTCCCGGTCGGGTCCGCCGCGTCAGCCACCATTGCCATGCATGTCGTATTCATCGGCGTGCTCGGGCTATCGGGCTGGCTGCTCGGCCGGCTGGCGGTGCGCAGTCGGATCCTCGCCGTCGCCGAGGAACGTGCGAGTCTCGCGTTGATCCAGCACAGCACTGCCGCTGATTTCTCTGGGACCGTGACTCCTGTTGACAGCGCCGAACTGCGAAAGCGCGAGAATATCCGCCTCGCCCTGTACAACATTCTGGATGCGACGACGAGGAGCCAAACGCTTGACGAGCTGCTGGTGAGCATTCACGAGCAGGTCAAGACAGTGA
>JALYVY010000391.1 GCA_030852985.1 Gemmatimonadota bacterium
CTCCTCGGAGGCCCAACCCTGCAGCTGGCGCATTGCCCTGATCCGAAACCGTTCCATGAAGTCGCCAAGCATCGTGTCTTAACCTGGCGTGGTGGGCGGTGCGGTGTCTACCCCGCTTCGGAAAGCGCGCGGACTCGCTTCCTAGAAATACCGGCGGTGCGACATCCGGTTGAGAAGCGAGCCGACTGCCATGCCGGCGGCGATTCCCAGAGCAAGGAAAATCGAGATGCGATGGCTAGCGACGCCGATGGTGGCTCCGAACGTCCCGCCGATGATGATCCAGCGACCGCGATAGTCGTGTGGGTACATTGCTCGCTCCATCAGAAAGGTTCTTGGCGTACCGTCCGCGCGCTCCCGCCCAAAGAGGGCCGCGCCAGAAAAGACGTGGCGGGGTGCCGTCAGGTCACCAGTTCCTCAGTCCCTAAGCCTTAGTATCGGCCGTCGGACCGTAAACGGACGGCACCCGGACGTCCGCCAGTCGCAGATACACGCTCAGCTGCCCGCGGTGATGAATCATGTGGCTGAGGATGAAAGAGCGCAGCACCGCTGCCCTCGGAAGCGTCCACACCGTCCGTCCGCTTCGCCGGAGCGTGCACGCTTCCATCATCTCGGAGTCTGTCGCGGACTCGATGGCCGCTCTCGCGCGTTTTACATTCGCGTCGAACGTTCGAACCAGCTCAGCGGTGGATTTGAATCCGGGCGCCACGCTCTCGCCCGACACCGGAGCCATGTCGAGCTCGTCCGATTCCATCGTGATCAACCCGAGTCGCGGTAGATGAGCGATGTGTGAAGCGAGCTCGCCCATCGTTCTCGACCGGATGTGCGGTGCCCATGCCGCGCGACTCTCGGGGACGCACTCGAGCATTGTCCGCGTCGTCGCCATCTCCGTGTCGAACTCGGGCAGCACGCTCGCGGATATCGGCATCATGGTCTCCTGAGGAGTGGGAGTCAGCCGGGGCTGTTCCTGCCCGTGCCTGCCTGGCGTTGCCAGTTGGTGCTAGTCGTTGTCGGTCGGTTGATCGAGCCGGAATACGGGAAGCTGCAGCCGCCAGAGGATCGCCGCTAGACGCAACCCGGCAATCACCGTCATTCCGGCGAATGCCGGTATAGGGCGCACGGCGTGAAGCCGCTCGAGTGCGAAGTATGTCGCCGTGCCGGCTATCGCAGCGGTTGCATAGAGACTCCCCCGCCTCAGCACGAGCGGAATCTCCGCACTCAGCACGTCACGTACGACGCCGCCGGCCGAACCGGTGATCGTGCCGAGTACGACTCCCGCGACTGACGGAAGTCCCATCTGCTCGGCCACGCGAGCGCCGGCGATGCTGAAGAGCGCCAGTCCCAATGCGTCCGCCACGAGCAACGCCGAGCGCGGCGGCTGACGCCAGCGCGCGTAGGCCACCGTGAGCAGCGCCGACGCCGTGATCACGAGGATGTATCTCGCGTCAGTCAGCCAGAAGATCGGGTGCCGCCCGAGCAGCAGGTCGCGAATGGTTCCGCCGCCGATCGCGGTAACGAGTGCCAGCACTACCACGCCGAGCAGGTCGAGCTGCTTGCGTCCCGCTGCGAGCGCGCCGCTCACGGCGAACACGCCGACGCCTGTGAAATCAATTGCCTGTGCGAGCGTCATGGCGGAAATATGCCGACCGCCGCGTTAACCTGGCTTGCTACGGCCCTGCTAGGCCTCGAGCATGGCGAGTCCGTACTTGTCGCGCAGGATTCCCGCGTGATGGATTACATGTCCGGCGATGATAAACGCCAGCGCCCGTGCGCTCACCGGAAAGCCGCTCGCCGTCCCCATTCGAGACCACGCGTTCTCGTCCAGCTCCGTGACGATCGAGAGCGTCGAAGCACGTGCCGTCTCGAAGCTGTCTATGAGTGTGGCGAGCGGAAGCCGGTCGAAGTTCGCGATGTCAACGTAGGGCCCCTGGTCGAATCCGGCGAGCGCGGTCGCATCGCCGCGCGCGATGCGCAGCATTCTGTACGCAAAAATCCGCTCAGCGTCGTTGACGTGTCCGATCACCTGCTTCACCGTCCACTTGTCCTCGGCGTAACGCTTGAGGGCCTGCGCGTCGGTGAGCGACCGGAGTGGCTCGAATATCGTCCGTTGTCGATTCAGCAGCTCCGCGACGTTGTCGTCCGGGACTCGTCCGATGTATGTCCCGTAGTACGGCGCGTATTCGGCCGCATCCGGTCTCGACACCATGGCTCGCCTCACCACGCTATCGCGCCCGTGCCGTATGGAACGGCCGCGGTGCAGTCACCGCTCATCGCGACGAAGGACTGGTCGTTGGCGACGATCTCCGATTTCAGAGAGAAGTTCATCTCCCAGACTCGCCCGCTCAGGAGATATGTGCGCTCACTGGCACTGTATTCCACGTCCACTCGGGCAGCGGATATGCGCCCGGGACGAATCCCCATGTCCAGGAGATGCGTCTCCAGCCAGCGGCCGAGCCGGTCCACGATGCCGAGCGACCCGGGATCGGCATCGTTGAGCAGGCAGCGCCTTTCGAGTACGTCGATGAGTAGGTGGCCACTCTGTGGGCAATGACGCCGTATCTCGTTGGGATAACGCCGATCCGCTGCCACCACGTTGCACAGGGAATTGGCTACGTACTGCAGCACGCGGCGCCGCTTTCGTTGTCGCGTGGGCCAGTTGTCGTATCCGAGCGTGGCGGCGAGTGCCACTGGCTGTACGTATTCCGACAGGGCGGAAAGCCACAGGACGTGCTTTGTACTCATGGGTTGAGTGGCGCCGTGGCCACAACGACTGGGTTCATCGAATGAAGGACGCGGAAACGCGTGGCGTGTTAAGCTGCACCGGGAAAAGCGATCGAGGATGCAGTGCGCGATCCTTAAGGTTCACGCATACGACCCCTGCAAGATGCGCGCACTTCACGCCCGTCACGCC
>JALYVY010000177.1 GCA_030852985.1 Gemmatimonadota bacterium
CGGTGTGACGGTCATCATCACCATACCGGCGGGAGGAGGATGGACCGCAACCGCGACGCATCCACTTTCCTACCCCCTGCAGTGCACGATCTTCTTTGGAAATGTTGTGGCGCCGCCCGCTCCCGCTACACAGGAAGGCGTTCCAGCGTGCCAATAGGCGCGACGGAAACGCTTCCATACCGCGAGTTCCATAGTCGGCGTGAAGGGATGATCTACGCTATGGACGGTGGGATCTGGATGCACCGCCACGTGTGGAAAGGGAGGCCCCTGGCGCATATGGTCTCCACGGACAAGGACCGCCTGCTCGCCTACGGCTCCCGGATTGGAATTTCCGAGTCTCGGCTTCAGTTCAAGCCGTTGAAGGATCCACGCACGGGCATACGGCGCGATGCATGGCATTGGGACATCGGCGGGCCGCTTCTTCCACCGCCATCGCGCTAGGGTGAGTGGGTGCGGACCTGAAGTAGCGCGTCTCCCAGGACCGTGGCACGCTGCAATAGCTCGCGAGAAGCCTCCGCGAGGGAGTCTGGCATGTGCTGCTCGCTTCGGGCAGAGAAATAGGCGCGCGCGCGTTGTATTGCCCTCTCAATTCTGCCCCGGTATCTAGCGTCGACCACCGCCCCGACGAAGCAGGCGGATATCCACGATACCGCTGGCAATGCGCTCGCAACGAGTGTGATGAAGGCAGCCTGAATGACGTACCACGCGGGAATTGCCAGTATCCCGATAAGGATTGTGCGCATCGCCGGCTGGTCGCGTGACGGGTCTGACCGAAGCGAATACAACGCGACCATGCGCGCTGCTTGCAATGGGATCCAGTGCGTGCCACGTCCCAGCAGTACTAGCGGAAGGAGCATGTAGGCGACCGCTGCCTCGCGTCCCATAAGCAGCAGTCGACGGTTCGTCCGCATGGGGACGATTGCGTCCTCGATCGTCATGCCCCGTTGTGCAAGGCATTCCTCGAGATGCTGAAGCTCACCGATCAATTCCTCGGCACGTGCCTGAAGTGTGGCGGGAGCCCGTTCCAGCGCCTCGGTTGCCGTGTCGACGGGCACCATGGAAGGCGCATCGTCGCTCGGAGTAGTTTCGCGTGCAATCGCCACGGAAGTCCCGCGCAACAACGAAAGCGCGTGTGCGAAACGAATGGACCGGACGGCACGCTCTCCCGTCGCGCTATCGAGTGTAACGCGACGCAGTGCGCGTGCTATTGCCTGCGTGAGCGCGACGGCGCTGCGCGAGGAATCATCGGCCAACCAGAGATCGACATGGATCGGTTTCCCGATCGTCACAAGGACGCGCGTTCCTGGTCGTTCCTTCTCCTCGTACACGAGACCGACGGGGAGGATGTTCAGCGTCCGGGCGCCCTTCCCTAACGCCTGCAGTGCAATACGAGCAGCGCCCGACTTGAGTGGCGCCATCGTTGGACGATCATGGCTGATGCCCTCGGGGAAGATGAGCACCCCTTCACCCAGCCGCAGCGCCTCCGTCACCTGCTCCAGCGATGTGTCGTTCCGGGTCAGTCGTGCGGGGGCATCGGCGCTGGCGACAACGTCCTGGTCGCGCAGGAGCGGAACAACGCCAATGCGTCGGAGCAGGCCTGCCAGCGCTCTCCCATCGAACAGCGTCGCGCGCGCCGTGACCAATACACGGCGAGGTATGATTGTGCCGACCAGCAACGCATCCACCAGGGCATTCGAGTGGTTCGCCACCACGAGTAGCGGTCCATCGACCGGAATGTTTTCCCGCCCCTGCACGATGAGCTCCGAGTAGTACCAGCGAAGCGCGTGTTGCGCCGTAACGCGGAGAATCTCGTAGAGCATCAACGCTGGAGCTAGGCCACTCTAGTATCTGGCACTCGTCGCAGCAGCAACAGGGAGGATGCGAACATCAGAGCCACGGTCAGCACGGCAGCTCGATAGGCAATGCCCGTTCCGCGCGCCGGCTCGAGGACATCAACCGTAATTCCCCAGATAAGGGGACCAGCGACAGCCGCCGCGCGTGATGACAACAGCATGAGGCTGAAGAACCTGCCGGCTTCTTCGCGCGGAACCAGTGACAGCAACATTGGCCGTTCGGCAGTGGGTACACCCCCAAACACCAGTCCGATCACGAGTCCGACCGCCCAGAATCCCTTCTGATTAGGCACCAGGACCATGGCCAGCAACAAGACGATCCATGAAATGATCGTGAAGACAAGGGTGCGTTTCGCGCCAAGAGAATCGGTGAGATGTCCAGCAAGATAGCTCCCGAAAATGGCTGGAATGGTGAGCACGAGAAACAGCGTCGTCTCGGTTCCATCGGGGAAATGCATTGCCTTGATCGCATAGATCGCCATGAAGCTCACGATCGTGCCAATGGCATCCTGGTAGAGAAAGGACGCGATGATGAACGACGTCGCGCCGGGGTACTTTCTCGCGTCACGCAGCGTATGGAACACGTCGCTGAATGCCCGCTTCCAGCTGACGGCTGTTTTCTCGAGTACCGGATAGTGATCGCGACAAAAGAGAAACAAGGGCAACGAGAACAGCAGGAACAGCAGCGCCGTCGGAACGAAAGTCGATACCCTTCCAGCGTGGCTCGTGAACGGAACCACCGCGCGAAGGGCCCGAACCAACACTGCCGGCAAGGGTCCGAACAAGGGCAGCTCTCCGCCAAAGAATGGGGAGACGAGCAGGAGACCCACGATAGTGCCGACGTAACCCACCGCTGTTCCGATACCGGACAGGCGGCCCTGTTCGTCAGGGGGCGCGAGATCGGACATCATGGCGTTATAGAACGGCTGCGCTGCCTGATAGGTGTAGTTTGCTATCGTGAACGCGACAATCACCCAACCCAACGACCGGAATGACGGATGCCACGCAGCCGTTGCTGCCACTCCGCCGATGGTCTGCGCACCGACAATGGGGATGGTCGTCTGTCCCAAAATTCCCATGCTAGCACACGCCAGACACGATACGATGGTGAACCCCACCACCCATGGCTTGCGTCGGCGGCGGGCGTCGGACACGGCGCCGAGAAACGGAACGGAAAGCACCACGAGAATCGAGGAGATATCGAGGCCGATTGCGTACAGGGTGCTCGATGCACCAAGATCCTTGATCAGCCAGACCGAGAAATACAGCGTCGCGACATTCATCGAAAAGATGGTATTCGCGAAATCATACAGGGCCCAGCTGGCGCGCTCCCGCCATGGCGCCCGAGGGATCGTCATGGTGTTGGAGGTGCGATCATGGGCAAGCTGAGCGTTCGGTATCAAAGCGCCTCCTCGATTGACGACCCACGGACAGGCACCAAATTACCGCGCATGCCGCTTATGTGCTGCTTTCGGTCCCGGCCTCGGCTCCTGATGCCGTGGAGTCCATTGCTGTTGATCGCACTTGCGTGCGATCGCGGCACACCGGTGCGGCGAGGGGACACCGCCCCAATCGCGCGGACTGGTGATTCCGTAGCATCTCCGCATACTCAAAGCAACTCTGGCTGGAGCAACGCCATGGGCCCGGCGCTCCTGGTGCAAGGGGAGAGTCGCGACGAGGCGATCCTGTTGTTCCCCACCGATGACGATAGCGCTGCCGAGGACCGGCTCATGGACATCGCCAACGGGTCGAGAGACGTTGCGCTGTTCGGGCGTGGCGGAACGCGCATGACGGGCAAGCTCGGCCTCGCACCCTCGAGCACGGATGCCGACTGCCGACTCTGGCCGCTTCGGTCGGTGAGCGGGGAAGGCGCGGACAATACGTGGGCCGTTGGCTTCGCCGAAGCGCAGGTGTCCCCGCCCGCACTCGATTCCGTGGATGTCCTGTCGTCTCGTGACAGCCTTGCCCTCGCTGCCGAAGCGTCGCGGCTCGCATCCGCAGTAACGGCAACGACGACGCCATCATTCCAGGGACTGCGATTCACCGCACACGATATCAGGCGCTTCGAGGCATCACCAGGTGTTCAGGCGATCGTCGCGCACCTGCTCCGCAATTTGAACCAGGAGGCCAATCCGCAGGAGGAACAGACACTCCTTATCGCTGAGCGCGATAGTGGTGTTACCTCGGGACCCTACACGCTTGTATATGCCGAGCGGACGCACGGACTCGAAGAAACCACTACAACGCCAGAAGTGATAGCCGCGGTGCGCATCGCCGGTCGGACGACACTAGTGATTGCACGCGATGGTGATGAGGGCGTTGCGTATGCCTTTCTGGAGCGTATCAGCGCACGCCAATGGCGAATCCGCTGGACCAGCGCACTCACCCGTTGCGGCTGAGATTATTCGGTCGACTTGCCTAGCGACGCAGGTGCTCTCGTTCTTCCCACAAGCCCCGCCAGTCCAGCAAGCGTGAGCACATAGGGCACTACGAGGAACAGCTGATAGGGCGCGTGCCACCCCATGGCCTGAAACGCGAATTGCAGCGCGCTTGCGGCGCCAAACACCAGTGATGCGAGCCCTACGCCGACGGGACTCCATCTCCCCAACACCACGATGGACACCGCAATGAATCCTCGGCCCGCGGACATGCCTTCCGCGAATGTCCCGGCTTGCGCAAGGACCAGTGTTCCGCCAGCCAGCCCTCCAAGTGCTCCGCCAAACAACACGGCAATTGTGCGTGCACGCGTAACGCGAATACCGGCTGCTACCGCCGCCGACGGGCGTTCGCCGATGGACCGAAGGGCGAGTCCTGCATGCGTGGCATTGAGCCACCACGCGAGGAGCGGCACCAAGGCGTACGCCACATAGGTCATCAGCGGCTGGGCAAAGAGCGCGGATCCGATCACCGGGAGGCGCGAGAGAATAGGAATGGCGATCGGCGTGCTCGTTGGTGTTCCGAGCGCTGCGCCCGAGGTGCCATACCAGAAACGATAGAGCGTGCCAGTTGTTCCTGCACTCAAGAGCGTGATCGCCGTTCCCGTGATGATCTGATCCGCTTCGAGAAACAGCACGAACAGCGCGAACAGCGCCGCGGTAATGACCCCTCCACACACGGCTCCCGCGTATCCTCCCGCAAGACCCCCAGCGGTCGCCCCGACGAGTGACCCGAATGCGCCGGCAAGTATGGCGCCTTCCAGCCCGAGATTGATGAGTCCTGCGCGCTCCACGATCACCTCGCCGAGCGCGGCAAGTGCCAGAGGAGTTGCCGTGCGGATAGTGGCCGAGAGAAATGGGCCAAGCACCTCGCTCATTCTGCGCTCGATCCGGCGTCGCGTGGCTCGGGCGCAGCCTGAAAGCGGAATCGCACTGCCTGTGCACCGACTACTGCGAGGATCATGGACGCCTCGATGATGGACACGAAGGCCGCCGGAATGCCCGCGTCGCGCTGCATCGCTGAAGCGCCCGCCTCCAACGCCGCGAACAGCGTGGCCGACAGCGCGATGCGCCATGGATCGAGGCTCGCTAGCAGCGCCACCGCGATGGCCGTATAGCCATACCCTGGCGAGATGTTCTCATAGAGCGCGAAGGTGACGCCGAGTACCTCGATTGCGCCGGCAAGCCCAGCGAGTGCGCCGCTGGCGAGGAATGCCCGCATCGTCGTACGCCGGACATCGATCAAGCCAGCACTTGCCGACGCGGCCGGACTTTCGCCAACACTCCGCAGCCGGAATCCGGCGGCGCTGAAGCGAAATATCCATCCGCAAACGAGGAGCAGCGTGATTGCGACGACAATCCCCACGTGCAGGCGTCCAGCGCCGACGAAGCGCGGAAGGTGCAGCGAGTCCGCTATGGTGGATGACTGCGGATAGATGCGTGTCGGCTCCTGCAGTGGTCCACGCACGAGATACGACACGCCATGCAGCGCTACAAAATTCAGCATGATGGTGCTGATGACTTCCAGTACGCCGAATCGTGTGCGGAGCATGGCGGCCAATCCCGCCCACGCTCCGCCAGCCACGCACCCAGCGGCAAGCGCAGCGACGATGCCCAGTGCTCCTGCATGTGGCAACCACAGGGCGACACAGGCCGCCGCAGCGGCCCCGACGATTAGCTGTCCTTCGGCGCCAATGTTGAAGACCCCCGCCTTGAAAGCGACGGCTACAGCACATCCCGTCAGCATGAGCGGAACGGCGCGGACCATGGTTGCGGAGGTGATCGAATACCAGGAGCCCAGGGACCCCGCCCAAAGCGCAGCTAGCGCCTGCCATGCTGAAAACCCTCCCATGCAAAGCATTCCAGACATCGCGGCCGTAAACGCCAGAAGCGTCAGCACGACAAACCCGGCAACACGCCTGCTCGGCAGCGCGACGGCGCGAATCACGGCTGCTCTTCGGGTGAAGAGGCCTCCAAGGGCCAGCGCATTCCAAGCATCGCCTCCGCGACCAGTCCGCGGTCAGCTGGCACCTCGGTGACATTGCCATCGAATACCACAAGAACGCGACTCGCGAGGGCGAGCACCTCGTCCAGATCACTCGAATAGATGACCACTGCCGCGCCACTCGATGCTGCGCGCCGGAGTCGCTCATGTATCGCGGTCGTGGCGTGCACATCGAGCCCGCGTGTTGGATTCTCGACCACGAGTGCCAGCGGTGCTGGCGCATTGTTCGAGGCCTCGAGCTCGCGTGCAAGGATCAATTTCTGTTGGTTGCCTCCCGACAGCGTTCGTACCACTTGACTGCTACTGGTCGCCCGCACGTCGTACTCGGCGATGAGGCGTGTCGTGAGTTGCCGTAGCTCCTTCCAGGGTACGATTCCCACACGACGCCCGGCACCGCGCAGTGCGATGGTCTCCACGAGTGAGCCCTCGAGCAACAGACCGTCGGCATGCCGGTCCTCGGGAACAAACCCAGTGACGGGGGGACGGTCCAGCGGCCTGCCGAGATTGGGACACGTCCCGCAAGCGCCCGAAGCAACTCTCGCTGTCCCGACCCCTCGACGGCGACGATGCCCACGCACTCGCCAGCGTAAAAGGTGAATGACGCCTCGCGAATGCGTGTACGGCCACTCTTGTCGGCGACGCTTATCCCATCTGCGCGAAACACCGGTTGGGCCGCAACGACTTGTCGGTCAATCACGACGGAGTCAACTTGCTCCGTGACGACGCCCACCATGGAGGATGCGAGCTGGGACACAGAGCTCTGGGCCGCACTTCCGGTGTACACGCAGCGCCCATTTCTCAGCACCGTCACCTCGTCGGCGATCGCCAGCGCATCACGCAGCTTGTGCGTGACAAGCACCACTGAGCGTCCTTCAACGACAAAGGCGCGCAGCCAGCGCAACAGGTCCTCCGATTCGGTCGGCGCAAGTACGGCGGTGGGCTCGTCGAGAATCAGGAGGGATGCATTGCGTCCCAGCGCCTTGGCGATCTCCACCCGCTGTTGCGCGGCGACGGAAAGATCTTCCACGCGCGCGTGTGCGTCGAGCGCGAAGCCAGTGCGAACGGCAAGGGCGTCGACGTGGGCAATCATGTCACGTCGCCGAAGGCGTCCGTGACCGCCAAGCGCAAGATTCTCCGCGACCGTCATCGCCGGGACGAGCGTGAAGTGCTGATGCACCATTCCAATGCCGACGGCGATCGAGTCGGCCGGCGACGTAAAGCGAACCAGGCGTCCGTCCACCTGGATACGTCCACGGTCGGGGCGCATCATACCGTAGGCGATGCGCATCAGCGTGGTCTTCCCTGCACCATTCTCGCCCAGCACTGCATGGATGGTCCCGCGGCGCACCACCACAGTCGCATTGGCGAGCGCGATGCTGGGTCCGAATGACTTCGTGATGTTCGATAGCTCGAGCGCCGGCGCCAGCGGTGTGTCGAGCGTGGGTGGCGTCACAGCCCCGTGGGAGCGGCCACGAAGGACCACGGGAGCTGAAACCGGCGGTCGAGCTCCGTACCGAGGGCGCGGACACCGAACGTTTCGGTCGCATAGTGCCCCATGTACAGCACTGCCAGGCCGAGCTCCACTGCCTCGACGGCAGTGTGATGTGGACCCTCGCCGACAATGAGGGTATCCACACCGCTGGCAGCAGCTTCGCGCAGTGTGTCGCTGGATGCTCCCGCCCCCGTACAAATCGCCCAGGCCCGTGTGCGTCGCCCTTCGTGCACGCCGACACTGACGACCGCCCCACCCTCCTTGTGCGCGATCGCTTCGGCAGTGGCCACGAGCGACGTCGTCGAGACATCTGCAGTACCCATCACACCAATGTGCACACTCCGGTAGCGCGCAAATCCCGCGGTTGGCTGAAGCCCGAGCGCGCGCGCGAGGAGTGTGTTATTGCCGAGCTCCGGATGAAGATCGAGCGGAAGGTGAGAGCTGTAGACAGCGATGTCGTTCCTGATGAGCTGTCGAATCCGGCGATACGCGTTTCCTCGCAACGCCTGCGCGCCAGACCAGAAGAGGCCATGGTGCACGATGAGAAGGTTGGCGCCGGCATCGATCGTACCCTGAATCGTCAGGAGCGACGCGTCCACGGCAACAGCGACTCGTGTTACAGCAGACGAGTTCTCTACCTGAATGCCGTTCATTGCCCCCGGATAGTCGACTACCTCCGACGTTCGCAGCAGCCCATCGAGATGCTCGGCAATGACAGTCAGGGCGACGGAAGGCATGTCAGCGCTTCTGGTCGGGACGCACAAACCGTCCGGCCTTCATTGCCGCGCGGACGGAGTCGACCGCGCGCTGCGTCGTCAGCGGGATCTGCACGGGTAGCCTGGGATTCGGCACGAACGACACCACATCGCTTTCCGAGCCGAGCTTGATGACCCGCGCCTTGAATCGACCGTCTTTTACCTCGCGCGCGACGGTGAGAAACGCGTGTGGGAGATCGATGACGACACTGCCGATGGTGATCTCCGGCGCCACATCGTTCTGGTTGGAATTCGAGCCGACAATGAGGGCCTTCCTTGTTTCGCGTGCGGCCTGAAAAATTCCCAGGCCGGCTGCGTCGGCGTTCTGGAAGATTACATCAGCGCCCCGTCCGATCTGTGCGAGTGCCTGTTCCTTTCCGGCGCTGACGTCGTCCCAGTTCCCGATGTACGAGAGCAGTATGCGAACGGCTGGATTCACCGACCGAGCGCCGGCCTCGAACGCGACGAAACCTTCCTTTACCGGTGGTAGTTCCGTTCCCCCGATGAGACCAAGCACGTTGGACTTCGTGATCGAGCCCGCGATCATACCAGCGAGGTAGGAGGCGTCGCCGAAACCAAACTCGATTCCGCCCACGTTGGTGCCGCTGAATGTGCTGGACGTGGTGATGTAGACAGTGTTTGGAAAATCGGGACCGACCCGCTTCGCGGCGTCCTGAAACTCGAAGCCGTGTCCAAACACGAGGTCGTACCGCTGCGATCCGTATTGGCGAAACTGCTCCTCGAACTCCGCAGGCGTCTTGGTCTGAATGTGACTGACGGATGCACCAAGGCTGTCGCGGATGCGGAGGAGCCCTTGGTAGGCGCCGCTATTCCAGGACTGGTCGGAGATGGGTCCAGGCGTGAGGAGGGCAACGTGAAACTGCTTCGCCTGAACTGTGGGCTTGTCACCGCCAGGCGCGGCGTCGCGGTTGGAGCAGCCCAGCACCAGGGCGACCAGTGCGGTGTGGAAAGCCGGGGAGAACCACACTCTGATATTCACAATATCTAAGTAAAACGTTGGTATGCAACGAGTTATCATAATGTTTAAAACTCTCTGCGCCACTGACCGATACAGTATGCTGGGAGGCGTGCACGTGCACGCACAAACGTTTGTAGTCGATTCAGTCGAAATCGCTCAACGGCTTGCCAAGTACAATTTCTGACATCCTCTCCAAGTCGTCAGGGCTGTAGAAGCTGATGCGGACTACGCCCCCTCCCTTTCCCGACGACTGAACGGAAACGTCGG
>JALYVY010000043.1:0-12308 GCA_030852985.1 Gemmatimonadota bacterium
CGCTCTAATGCGATCTGTCGTCACGGAGAGCGGCGCACCACCACTGGACGTACCGAGCGCCAACACGGCACCGCGCGCCGCCGCATTCGAGATCTGCGTCCACCCGCCTTCGATTCCCGCCGCAAAGCCCGGTGCGAAGCCGGGAATGAAGAGATTCCCCCAGATGCGCTGAGGTGCTCGCCATACGGGCAATACGTAGCTCGCAAACCCGCGGAGCAACGCTGCGCGATCACCCGCGAACTGCTTGTAGTCGTAGCCCGGCAACGTCCCCGATCCACCGAGCTCGAAGAGCTGCTGCGGCGGAATCGCGGCACCCGTTACCGCACCACCCTGCGCCTCGGCGCTGAGGGACAACGCGTTGAAGTTCTCGCGGCCGGAAATCGACAGCTCGACACGCTGCCAGCGCAACTCACCACGGCCCGCCTCGGCGTGCAGCTGCGCGCCAACGCCCGGCTGCACAAAATCACCCGACAGCCCCGGATGGTACTCGGCGTCCAGCGTGGCGATTCCGTACGAACCTGTGGCGATGCCGCGATTCGGCCGGAACGAGCCGCCGCCGATCCAGCCACGTGACAGCCGGGCAACCTCTGGACGATCTTCGCCAACGCCAATCTGTGCCGTCACCAGCGCGTGCTCGATCGATCCAATCACGTGCGTTACCGTAGCGGCCGCGAGCCGACGATCGACATAGTCGAAATCATCGACCGAACCGATGATACCGGACAGGCCGGCACTTTGCGGGTCGAACGGTCGCATGAAATCATTGGTCGACGGAAGCGTTCGTTCGGCACGACCGCCAAAGGCCCAGTCGCCACGCTGCAGTTGTGCATGCACACCTCCGCGCACCGTATGCTCCGTCCACGCATAGCCGGCAAGCGCCCCAACGGTCAGCCCGGGCGCAGCGCTCCGCAGCTGAAGGTTCGCTTCCAATCCGGTGTACAACCCCTGCACACGATCGAACCGCACGAGGTTGTCCGTGCTCGCCGGCACGAAGTCCACGCGCGGCGCACCTGTGGTCTTCCATGCGTCCGGCGCGAAGTCATCGAAGTCGTTCGCGGTCACGCTGGCCGTCGCGTCGCCGATGGTGGCCCGCCAGTCGCCAAAGCTGCTCACCGTGTCCTGGGGCGCCCACGTGGTCCGGTGCGTCGCATGCACGGCGACCGTCGTATCGTTTGCAACGCTTCCGGTATCGACCACCGCGTAGCCGCTGAAGTTCGACACGATGCGCATCACGGCCCGCGAACGACCGAGCAATACGAAGGACGACTGGAACTCCGAGCGCTGGAATGCCGGCAGCCAGTAGCGGCCATTCACCTCGGTGTTCACGAACTCCACGTACGCCGCACCCACGAGTCCGGGAACGCGCGCCAGGAGACCGCGACGTCCGCTTGGCCGCCCACCGAGGACAACGAACTGGCCACGCATGCGGACGATCTGTCCGCGCTCCGCATCGACGTCGATCTCCCCATCGAATGCGGCGAGCCGCGTGGTGTCGGCCAGGTGCGGCTGCACTCGCAGCCGTACGATCGTGATCGCGCGACTTCCTGCGTGCAACACCGTGATGGTGTCGCCACCCGAGTAGTGATAGAACTGTTCGCGATCCTTCGCGAACGGATGCACGGCAAGTATCGAATCGCGGCGCGAGGGATCGGACGTCGGGCGCTGCGCGCTGTCTGCGATGAACTGCGCCCCGATGCGAAGTCGCTCACCGTACAGCGACGGCTCGGTCCAGCCACGCACAAAGCTCACTGTCGAGAGGGGGGAGCCAAGTGTCTGCACCCGATACCCGACGACGTGCATCTCGTAATGTCCCGAGCGGCGCCACTCGACCACCGACGCGAGCTGCTCGATCTGCGCCGCCCGCTCCCGTCCGAGCGAGTCGCGAAGGAGGAGCGCCAGCTCGCTTTCGACATGCGCATGGTAGCCGCGCAGGGCTGTCGGCGGAGCATGATTCGCCACGACCGCACGCTCTACGAGACTTCGCACGGCCGCCGTGGAATACATCGAGTCCTGGGCAACCGCGAGCTGCGCGAGGAATAGTGGGAGCAACATCACGTCACTCCGCGTCGAGGAGGCCTTGGTGTCGCACCCTGGTGCTCACGCCACCGGTACTCAGGAACCCTGATGCTTCCAGTTTCGCGACTTCCCCTCGGCGATCCATTCCACCGCCTGCGCCACGCGCTTGGCACGCGTCTCCTCCCGCTTCCCTTCCGCAATCCATTCCACGTACTCACGCCGATGACTGGGTGGAAACGCCTCGAATGCAGTGCGCGCCTTCTTGTTACTGTCGAGTGCGAGGCGAAGCTCGTTCGGCATCGCGATGTCCGGCTTTGGTGCGTTGCGGTTCTTCGGCACGACGACACCGTCGTCGTTCAACTTCATCGCCGCCTTGATGAGCGGCGCCAGCACCTTCTTGCTGGGCACGTCTTTCACGGTCTTCAGGCGCCCAAAATTGCCTGCGGATTCACCGCCATTGTTCGAGTTCGGCGGAATACCCTCGATGAGCGCCGCTTTCCAGAAGCCGAGCGCCGCATGCTCCCTGAACGCCGCCATCTGGCACATGGGAGCACCGGCATACATGAAGAACGGACAGCCCCACTTGATCGACTCCTCCGTATCCGGACACATCGAATGCACCAACGCCCGGATGTGCTCGAGGATCGGCTGCGCATACTCCTTCTGCTTCTCGATGTACGCGTCGACGCGGGGATCGCGAGTGCCCATGATGTCTCCTGGACGGATTGGTGCTATTCCTTGCGCCGCACTTCGAGATGGAACTCGCCGAGCAACGCGCGAAGGCGGGGGTCGATTGCATGGCGCCAGATCGCAGGCTCGGCGGATATCGCGTTCGGCGCATAGCCACCCGGGAGCGTGAGGCAGCGCCGGAGTTGCTGGATCATTTCCTCGACAGCGTCGGTGAACGCATAGATCTCCGCGCTGTTGCACGCGATATTGGCTGCCAATTCGCCGTGCGGCCATTGCAGCGCGAGCGTATCGCGATCGACGCCATTCACGGCGGCAAGGGCACTCTTCTGGTCGCCCCGCGCAGCATTGGCCCACGCGAGCAGGTCGCGATAGTGCCGGCGGTCGGACGTGCCGATAGCCGGTGCCGACGACAAGTGCACGAGCGGCGCCACTGCCAAATCGAAGAGTGCACGCGCGGCAGCCTGCTGGTGCTGTGCCAACAGGAGATCGCCCTTGTTCACGTAATAATTCACACTGTCGCCGGGCGACACGACGCCGAGCCGCGCAGGTGACAGCGTCGCAAGCTCGTGCCGCATGGACTCGTCCCCGACGCGCAGCATGACGAAGTCCACCGGGCCGATCACGCCCCCGCGGCGGCGGTATTCACGGATCGACCGGGTCATCGACTCGAGGTTACCCCGCACGCGAGCCAGCCGTGCGTTTTCGAGCACGAGGTCATTGCGCTCCGGCGCCACCGCCCGGGCGCGCTGCAGGTAGGTGAGTGCATCCGGGAAGCGGCGAAGGGTCTGCGCCGTATTCGAGGCGGCGGCCAGCGCGCTCGCGGATCGCGGTGCCACCGCCGCGAGTGTCTCGACGTCGCGCCACGCGCCGGCCGAATCACCCATGAAGGCGAGCAGATCCCCGCGCCGCTGAAGCGCGACGAGGTCCGAAGGATTCGAGGTGAGTGCGCGGTCGAGCCAGAGCTGCGCGTCGTCGAACCGGCGGTCCGCGAGAGCGACCAATGCCGCCGCATCGAATGCGCGGTACTCGCGCGGGTCCTGACGCCGCGCACGGCGGCTGAGGAACATCGCCGAATCGTACATGGACGGCTGCGCACCCGCCTCGGACAGCCGTGCCAGCATGAGCGCGGCTCCGCCCAACGCAGCAGCGTACGTGCTGTCCCTTCGATACGCGGCCTCGAAATCGCGCATCGCCTGCTCGAAGACCATCGGCGACGGCAAGACATCGCTGCTGCTGATCTGTGCTGCGCGCTCGAACGACGCGAAGGCGACGGGATCCCTGGTGGCCGACGCCGCGAGTAGCACCTTCCCCATCGAGTCGGGGACAATTCCCATGGCATGCAGCACCCGCTGCGCGAGGGTGCCGACGCCGGCAAACGGTCTTCCCGGTGAAAGGACTTCAGGGTCTCCATCCCAGCGTTGCGCGCTGTCCGACATCCGCAGCACGCGTGGCGTCACGGTGGCGTGCATCTGTCCGTCGGCGCCGCGTGCCCACGTGATCGACGCATGCAGCACGAAGTTCGCGTCGAGCGCCTTGCCGATTCCGCGCAGGTCGTGCGTCGAGTCCCGAACCACGATGACGCTGTGGGGATCGATCACGCGCACGCTGCCAATGCGCGCCAACTTGTCTCGCACAGACTCGGTGAGGTCGTCTGCGAACAGCGAATCCGGCGACGTCCCCTCGGTGTCGAAGGGCAACACCGCCACGAGCGGAATCTCATAGCTCTCGCGCTTCTGCATTCGCCACACGCCCACGCCGCTGGCTACGAACAGCGCGAGCGCCGCAACGATCGATGCGCCGATCCAGCGCGCCGCATGCTTCCGCTCACGCGCCAGCGTGGACGCACGGTCCGGGATGCGCTCCAGCACCTGCACGAGCTCCGCCGCGGACGAGGGCCGAGCCGCGGGATCGAGCTCGCAGCAACGCATCACGAGCAGGGCGAGCTGCTCTGGCACGCCATGCCGCTTGAAGAGTTGCAACGGCGAAACGTCGCTCACGGTTATCGCAACGCCCTTCGCTGGCGTGTTGATATCGGCGAACGGATCAGCGTCGAGCAACAGCTCGTACGCCATCACGCCCCATGCGTAGATGTCGACGCGCTCACCGCCCAGCTCACCCGCCGCCTGTTCCGGCGCGATGTACGCAGTGGACGTGTATGAGGCATGCGTCAGCAAGGCCTGGGCGTTCTCCGCACCAGCGCGCTCCAGCGCGCGCGCCAGCCCGAAGCCACTGACGACCGCCGAATGCTTGGCGAGAAGGATGTGCTCGGGGCTGAGGTTGCGGTGGACAAAGCCCCGTCCGTGCGCGTAGGCCATCGCGCGGGCGATGTCGCGCAGCACGCCAACGCTTTCGTCGAAGCCGAGAGGCCCCTGTTCGATGCGATAGCGGAGCGACGTGCCGCGCACCATCGGCGCCGTGTAGTAGAAGAGGCCTTCCGCCGTCTGACCTTCCGCCAGCACCGGAAGCGTGTGTTCCTCCTCGAGCAACTCGGCCCTGCCCAACTCCGTGAGGAAGACGTCGGGCGAAACCCCCTGCGTCAGCGCCTGCTCCAGCACGACGATCGCGACATCCTGATCCGCTGATTCCTCGTGGGCGACGAAAATACGCGCCGTCCCTTCGGCATCGAGCTCACGGTCGATGATGTAGGCGGCGCCGAGTGACAGCGAAAGCGATGCACGGAGATCCGTACTGTCAGGCCTGGACTTCATTCTCTGCAAAGCTAACCCGCCCTCTCACTGTGCAATTCCCCTCGACGACGCGACGGGGCAATTTACGATTCTGCGGACCAATGGAACAGGCAGGATTGCGGCATGAAAAAGATCGTGGCGCCCGTTGGGGCGCCACGATCCGGAATCACCGAAATAAACGACCGCTACTTACATGCAGGCTCGCCATCACCAGCCGTGGCGACAATCGGGTTGGTGGTATTGACGCCAATGCCGCACGAGAAGCTGGCAATCTGCGTGTGCGTGATCGTCGCCGACCAGAAGCCCGCGCCGGGCACGATGACGGGGTTGTTGACGCCCGTGGATGGCTTGAACTTGAGCTTCGTGGTGTCGTACGTGACATACTTCGTGGAATCAGCGAAGAAGGACTCTTCGGCTGTCACGAGGTTGCGGAGGTCCGACTTCATCGCGGCGATATACGCCTTCGACTTGGTGTTCGCGAACTTCGGAATGGCGATCGCGGCGAGAATGCCGATGATCACGACGACGATGAGAAGTTCGATGAGCGTAAAGCCCCTTCGTGTGCGATTGCGCATGGGCGGTTGGTGTCTAGAGAATGTTCGAGTGCCAGCTCCCAAGCGGCGGTGGGGTCCTGCGGGAGCGGAGAGTGCCAACCGCATTTGCACCGCACGTGCCGCATCGGGCTCCATCTCCAGGAAAAATGCAAATCGTTGCTAACAAACAGCTTAACGCAGGCAAAAATCACAAGTACACTTTCGCGCACAGGCTCCAATCGTCGTTGGCTTGACCTGTATTGCAAAAATTGACGTGAACTGCAATGCCTACTTCGTCCAACGTCATCATCGCGCCGACGCTCGCAACCATGGCGCGCGTGTACCAGCTGAGCACGAGCGGCGGACCTCGCTCGCCACGCTTCGCTGCCTACGTTGGGCTCGTGGAGCATGGCTGGGGGCTGTCGTCGTTCAACCCCATGGCAGGCGACGTCGCCGCACGCTCGGTCGACGCACTGATCGCGTTGGACGCGGAGGCTGTGGCGGCCGAGGCGGCCAAGCACATACTCGACGCATGCGCTTGGACGGCGCCGATCACCCTCGCCATCGTCGTCCCATCACCGGGCATGTGGACAGATCGACTCGCCACCGAGGTACGCCACCGCACCCTCGCGGAGCGTCGGTCGGTTCACGGAGAGATTCTACTCTGGTCTGGCGATGCACCAGACGCCGACGACATCCGGCACGAGAGCGCCGCCGAAGCGGTGAGAACCATCTGGACCTCCCTGCACGGACCCACCCGCACCCTGAGTGATGTCCTCTCGCGAGAAGGGCTGGCCTATGCGCTCGCGCGCCCATCGACCGAGCCGGCTCCGCTCGAGCGCGCCGTCGGCGAGGCACTCGAGGTGCTCGGCGACACTTCCACGCTCGCTGACATCATCGGCGTGCTCTACGGCGACAGCGCTGCCTCCACGCTCGGCTATACGCCGCTGGGCCTCTCGGAGCGCGCAGGATATGAGTGGGCGATTGGGCGAGCGTTGGCAGAGATCGCGCGGGTAGGCGCGGCGGGGGCGTTGCTCGGAGGCCCGCTTCGAACAGCGTGAACAACGACGACAGTTGGCGGAGTTGCGGAAAAGCACGGACCTCGCACTTGGATTTCGGACCCGGACAACGGACCTAGATGTCGGTAGTGCGAGGATCATCCGGCGTCCGGTCCGAAATCCGTATTTTTCCGTGAGTCCGCCAACTGTCGTCGCCGTTCCGCCGTTCCGTCTGTAGAGGTTAGGTTCGCACTACACCACTCGATCCGGAGTCCGATGCCCTCTCGCCGCAACTTCCTGCTCCGCGCCAGCCAGACCGCCGCCGCTCTCACGCTTGGGTCGCCGGCGTTGAGCCGCATCATCGAGTCGGCGGCGTATGCCGAGTCGAATGGCCTCGTCAGGTCGGCCGCGCCACTCGACGTCAGCGCTATCGCGAACGGCATGCACTGGCGTCTGCTCGGGCCCTTCCGCGGGGGGCGTGTTGCGGCGGCGACCGGGGTGCCAGGCCGCCCCAATGAGTTCTACTTCGGCGCGGTGAACGGTGGGGTCTGGAAGTCCATCGACGGCGGCCGCGTCTGGGAACCCGTCTTCGATTCCCAGCCCGTCGCATCGATCGGTGCGATCGCGGTGGCACCATCCGCGCCCGATACCGTCTATGTGGGCAGCGGAGAGAGCACGCTGCGCGATTCAGTTGGCTTCGGGAATGGCATGTACAGGTCGACGGACGCGGGACGCACCTGGACGCACGTCGGGCTCGCGGACACACAGCACATCGGCAAGATCGCCGTCGATCCGCATGATCCGAATCGCCTGTTCGTCGCCGCGATTGGCCACCTGTATGCACCGAACCCGGAGCGCGGCGTGTTTCGCTCAACGGATGGCGGACGCTCGTGGCAGAAGGTGCTCTTCAAGAACGACGACGTCGGTGCGATCGAGGTCGTCATCGATCCGAACAACCCGCAGGTCGTCTATGCGGGATTGTGGAATACGCGTCGTCCGCCCTGGTTCACGTACGCACCCACCAACGGGCCCGGCGGCGGCATCTTCAAGTCCACCGACGGCGGCAACACATGGTCGCAGCTGACAACAGGCCTGCCGCCGGAGGGCATCGGTCGCACCGGCATCGCGGTCGCGCCATCAAATTCGCAGCGCCTGTATGCGGTCGTCGATTGCCTCGTGGCGGATCCCTCCGCGCCGCAACCGGCCGCACCCGCAGCGGGCCGCGCGGCGGCGGCACCTCCGGGGCAAGGCGGATTCTTCCGCTCCGATGATGCAGGCGCCACGTGGACGCGTCTCTCCGCTGACCAGGCCCTCTGGGGTCGCGGTTGGTATTTCGAGAAGGTGACGGTCGACCCGAAGAACGCGGACATCGTCTACGTCCCCAACGTTGCGGTGAGCCGCTCGAAGGATGGCGGCAAGAGCTGGGTCACGCTGCGTGGATCACCCGGCGGCGACGATTACCATCAGGTGTGGGTGTCGCCCGACGACACGAACACGATGATCGTGGCGAGCGACCAGGGTGCGATCGTCACGCGCAACGCGACGGCCGACGACCCGCGCACCGTGACATGGAGCTCGTGGCTCAACCAACCGACCGCGCAGCTCTATCACATCGCCGTCGACTACCGCTCGCCCTACTGGGTGACCGGCGCACAGCAGGACAGCGGCGCCGTCGGCGTGCGCTCGCGAGGAAAGTTCGGTGAGATCTCCGTTCGCGACTGGGAGCCCGTCGGCGCAGGGGGCGAGAGCGGCTTCACGGCGGGGGATCCACTGCATCCGGGCGTGATCTACGGGGGTACGGGAACGCGCTACGACCTCGAGACCAACTCGCCGATTCGCGGCACGACCTCGCCAGTTACCGCGGCGACGGATCGCGGCGACTGGACGCAGCCACTCGTCGTCAGCATGGCCGACAAGAAGTCGCTCTTCTACGCAAGCCAGTTTCTCTACAGGTCGACGGACAACGCCAAAACGTGGAAGAAGATCAGCCCCGATCTCACGCGTCCAAATCCGGGAGCCCCGGCAACACTCGACGCCACTGCCGCCGCGCAGGTCGACCGCAATGGAAAGCTCGGCGTCATCTACACCGTCGCGCCATCGCCACTACGACTGTCGCAAATCTGGATCGGCACGGACGACGGACTGATCCAGCTCTCCACCAACGACGGGGCGAGCTGGCAGAACGTGACGCCGGCGGCCGTTACGTCGTGGAGCCGAGTGACGCAGGTCGAGGCGTCGCACTTTGATGCGAATGTCGCCTATGCGAGCGTGGATCGGCACCAGCTCCAGGACTTCCAGCCCTACATCTACCGGACCCGTGACCTCGGCAAGACATGGCAGCCGATCACGAACGGATTGCCCGCGGGTGTTTACGTCCACACGGTGAAGGAAGATCCCCGGCATCGTGGCCTCCTCTTCGCCGGCACGGAGCGTGGCGCATTCATCTCCGTCGACGACGGCGATACGTGGCAGCCGCTCCAACTCAACCTGCCGGTTACGTCGGTGCGCGACTTCCAGATCCACGACAACGATCTCATCGTCGGCACCCATGGTCGCGGTATCTGGCTCATCGACGACATCAGCCCGCTCCGCCAGCTCACCAGCGACGTACTCGGCGCCGATGCGTACCTGTTCAAGCCCGCTGACGCGACCGTCTACCAGCAGGGGAGCGACAACGGCACGCCACTGCAGAAGGACGAGCCCCAGGCCCCAAACCCGCCAGCCGGCGCGATCATCGATTTCTACCTGGGCAAGGCTGCGACTTCGGCCGTGACGCTCGCGATCATGGATTCGAGCGGCAAGGTGCTGCAGACCTATTCGACCGATCCGTCGCAACAGACGGCACAGCGTGGTGGCCGTCGCGGCGGCGGTGCAGCTGGAGGCATTGCGAGTGTTTCACCGCTCTGGCAGACGACACCAGAGCGTTTCACCGGGACGGCCGGTTTGCATCGCGTAACGTGGCTGCCGGTCGTTCAGCGCCCCGCAGAGCCGGGAGTCGATGAGTTCGTCCGCGGGCCCGGTGATCCGATCACGGGTACGTTCACGGCGCGGCTCACCGCCAATGGGAAGACGTTGACGCAGACGTTCGTGGTGAAGGCCGATCCGCATTCGCACGCGTAAAAACAAGAGCAATCTTACCGCAGAGGGCGCAGAGAACCGATTAAAGCCGCAGAGGGCGCGGAGGACTGCAAGGAAAATTCGAAAGCAGTTCTCTGCGTGCTCTGCGGCTGTTCACTTCTCTGCGCCCTCTGCGGTAAAATCGCCCTTGCCCTCGGTTTTCTCGGCGACCGGCGCCGGCCGATCACGCCGATTGGCGATCCCACCCCAGCTCAACGTCCAGTGAAAGGCGTTCTTGATGGGCCCGGAGATCCTCGTCTCCACGTTCATCGCCTTTAGAATGGCGTCGATCACCCACCCAATTCCATACACGATACTCAGCACCACCATCGCCACCAGCCAGATTGGAAAGACGATGATGAAGAAGAGCAGGATGAACGGCATCAGCAGAATGGGCGCGATCGGCAACAGAGCGATCTGGACCATGAGTCACCTCCGGGTTCGGGCCATACGTCAGAGCGCGTCGATCGCCTGACGGAGTCGTGGAAGCATCCGCATGATCTGCTCCGGCGACACCGCACCGACCGAAAGTCGGAACCATCCCGTATCGTTTTCCACGCCGAACGCCTGGAACGGCACGATCGCCACACCGGCCGCGTTGAGGAGATAGGCGCGGACGTCTTCGTCGGTCGCGAGCAGCTTTCCGTCGGCGGTGTGCCTGCCCGTCAATCCAAAGCGGGCACTCAGGTAGATCGCGCCCTCCGGTGCGAGCACTTCGACATGACACTTCTCGCTGCGCATCGTGCCGATGCCGGTGTAGAGAGCATCGAGACGCTCGCGAACGCCCACCACCATCTCAGCTCGGTAGCGGCGCATTGCCGCGTCGTCGCCGAGGAGGGAGGCGACGGCACTTTGTTCCGCCTTGGGCGCCCATGCACCGACATGTCCCAACAGCCCGCTCATCGGGGCCGCAATGTCCGGCGGGGCCACGATCCAGCCAACGCGGATGCCTGTCGCCGCGAAGGCCTTCGAGATGCCGTCGACGTAGACGGTATACGGAGCGACTTCCGGACACACGCCAATCGGATGCTCGTGCCGTGTGTCGCCGAAAGTGAGCGTCCAGTACACCTGGTCGTACATCAGGTAGAGTGGGCGGTCGTACGCTCCTCGACACGCATTTTCCTCGAGCACCATCTCGCAGATCTCGCGCAACGCATCGGCGGAGAAAGCAGTGCCCGTAGGATTCAGTGGCGAGCAGAGCGCCAGCAGGCGCGCCCCGCGGAGTGAACGTCCCAGCGACTTGCGCGTCGGAAGGAATCGGTCGCCGGCATCGCACGGAATGCGCGTGCCCTGCGCGCCGACGATGTGTACGTAGTGGTTGTTGTTCCACGATGGCGTGGGGTAGACCACGCGATCGCCAGGGTCGAGCAGCGTGCGGTACGTCGCGTAAATCCCGGGACGTGACCCGCCGGTGACAATGACGGACGCCAGTTCCGGCGTGAAGCCGAGCTCGCGGCGATAGAGCGAGCGAATCGCCTCGCGCAGGGGCAGCGTGCCGTCGGAGGGCGGGTAGTTCGTTTCGCCACGCCGAAGCGCCTCGACGATGCCCTGCTCGAGCAGCTCGGGAATCCGGAACTCCGACGGGCTGAAGTCACCGACCGTCAGGTTGCAGATGTCCCGCCCGGTGGCGACGAGGGCGCGGACGTCGGCCGCAATCTTGAGAATCTCGGAGCCGACGAGCCCGCCGGCGATGCCTGAAACGCGGCCCGCGCGGGCGGGCGACCCCGGGGCGTCGTGTATCGAGATGGACATGGCTGAACATACAAACCGCACTCGCCGTCCGCTTGGCCCCGGGATGCTCGGCCGGGCTCCCTTGCCAGCGCGAGCGGTGGCACAACAGATTCGCCGCATGACTACTCGACGCGATTTCCTCACCACCGTCGGCACCGCGATCGGCGCCGCCACTCTCGGCGCGCGTGTGCTGTCCGCCACCGAATCCGCTCGACACCTGCCGAAGGTCGGCATCCAGCTGTACACGCTGCGGACGCTCGCGGAAAAGGACCTTGAAGGCACGCTCGCGAAGGTCGCGAGGATCGGCTACAAGGAGGTGGAGTTCGCCGGCTACTTCGGGAAGTCACCGGCACAGGTGCGCGCGATGCTGAAGAAGCACGGGCTCTCCTCACCATCGACCCATACGCAGCTCCCCAAGTCCGACGACGAATTCCAGAAGGTCTGTGCCGACGCGAAGATCATCGGCCACAAATGGGTCGTCATTGCGTGGCTCGCCCCTGAGGAACGCAAGAATGCGGAGGACTGGGCGCGTCACG
>JALYVY010000043.1:12318-24415 GCA_030852985.1 Gemmatimonadota bacterium
GCCATCACCAGGAGTCACGGACTGCGGCTCGGCTACCACAATCATGATTTCGAGTTCATGCACGTGGGCGATGTCACGGGGCTCGACGTGCTTCTTTCGAAGACCGACCCGAAGCTCGTGGACTTCGAGATGGACCTCTACTGGGTGACGAAGGGCGGTGGCGATCCGATCGCGCTCTTCAAGCGCTATCCGCATCGCTTTCCGCTCATGCACGCGAAGGACGCCACCGCGGCGCCCGCGATGGCGATGGCGGACGTTGGCAGCGGTACGATCAATTTCGCGAAGATCTTCGCGCAAGCGAAGACGTCAGGGATGCAGCATGTCTACGTCGAGCGAGACGATGCGGGCGACAAGGGCGCAGACCCCCTCGTCTCCGCAACGAACAGCTTCAGGTATCTGTCCAGGCTGTCGTACTGAACCTCGTTCGGCGCCTGATCCTCCATCGAAGATGATGAGCGCGCACGCTACTCCACTACCGAATCCCGTTGCGCAAGGTGTGTTCATGGAGTCGCCAACCGAGGTGCCCACGCCGGTAGCCATTCGGCCAACCGATGACGAGCTCGACATGTTCGGCCTCACGCATCCCGGGCTGAAGCGCAAGAGCAACCAGGATCACTTTCTCCTCGCTACCGTGCACGCGCAAATCTCCGTGCACGGCTCCAGCCTGGGCGACCCGGACCTGCTGCCGCTGAGGAGCAACCGTCTGGGCACCATCCTGCTCGTCGCCGATGGCGTCGGCGGCACGAGCGACGGAGGGACGGCAGCACAGCTCGCGACTGAGACCGTGATGCAATACGTGACGTCGAGCCTGCGATGCTATCACGAGATCGGCCGTGGCAACGATCCCGAGTTCCTCGCGAGCCTGCGCGAGGCGGCGTTCGTCGCACACGAGGCCGTACTCGCCGAGGCGGCGTCGCGATCGGACCGCAGCAGTCTCGCGACCACGTTGACCCTCGGGATCGTCGTCTGGCCGTGGTTGTATGTGGTGCAGGTGGGTGACAGCCGCGCGTACATCTACACCCACGGGCAGCTTCATCAGGTGACGCGCGACCAGACCATGGCGCAGGAGATGCTCGACGTCGGCGTGTTGAATGCCGACGACGCGAAACGGTCGCCGCTGAAGGACATCCTCAGCAGCGCGATCGGGGCGCCGGACGCAGTGCCGGTGGTGACGCGCGCGGATGTGTCGGAGCGGGGCTGCATTCTCGTCTTCTGCACCGACGGTCTGACGAAGCACCTGTCGAATGACGAGATCGCGGCGATGTGCGGGCAAGGATTACCCGCGGAGGAACTCGGCCGGAAGATGGTCGACCTGGCGCTCGAGCGCGGTGGTTCGGACAACATCACGATCATTATCGCGCAGGCGCCGGTAAGCAAGCGCACCGCGGCCGCCTGAGTACGCCCCCGATCGCTGGGGCAGCGCAGCAGCCTTGCGTTCTCAGGGCCGCAGCATCGGTGGGATGGGTTCAGGGGCGGTCGAATTCATGTGTACCAGGTTGCATACACACACGGAGCACCGCCAGCGCTTACGGCGGTGAGCCGTCGCCACTCAGGTCGATGTTGTCCCTGCCCTTCTCAGGCTTACCGAATGTCCAGCTGGCGCTGAGGAGCAGTCCGCGAACTGCCCGCGAGCGGTCGGAGACCTGGAAGAAGCGTGGGTCGATGGTGGTGCCGCGCTCGTGCGAGGTGTCGAACGGGTCGATCACCCGCAGCGTGAGACTGAACTGGTCGTCCATGAATTTCTGCCGCGCCGCCAGGTTGAGCTGCGTGCGGCTGCCGTTCGTGCCCTGCTCGACCGTCATCGCCGCTTGATAGCTGAAGAGCGCCTGCACGTCGACGGTATTCGAAACGCGGTACGCGCCGTTCGCGCGCGCCCTCCATGCGGTCGTCCTGATCGAGAGGTCCGGCGCGACGTTGGTCGCGTTGGTGACCTGTCGAAAGATGCTGCTGCCGACGAATCCACTCAGGCGCGTGCCGCTCACCGCCAGCGTGGCGTCGCCACCATACGCATCACTCGTGGCAATGTTGGCGAACGTGCGCGTCGTGACGCCGGCGCTGTCGATCGTCCGGAGCGTTCGCACAGCGTCGAAGGTGCGGCGGAAGAACGGCGTTACCTGAAGCGTGCTCTTGCCCATCGATCGTTGCAGGCCGAGCTCGTACGCGTTGGTGTGTTCGGGCTTCAGGTAGGGATTGCCGCGCGACAGGTTCAGCGGATCCTGGTAGTGCGCGATGGGGTCGAGTTGATCCGCGTCGTCCGGACGCCTGATCCGTGCGGAATAGCTGACCTTCACCTGCGTCGCATCATCGATATTGTAGGCGAGCAGCCCGCTCGGGAACACGCTGTTGTAGCTGTTGTCGAACGGTGTGGTGAGCGCCGCCACGCGAAACTGCGTCGCCGCATGCTCGGCTCGCAGGCCACCCTGGAACTGCAGCTTGCCACGCTGGCCGGTGAGCATGGCGTAGCCGGCATTGACGTCCTGCTGGTACTGGAAATCGCTCGTGCGCGCCGCGTCCAGCAGGTACGAACCACTCGCAGTGTCGAGGACGCGCGTGTCGAGCGCGGTGTGGAAGTGATCAAACGCGCCCTTGTAGCCGGTTTCCACGCGCAGCCCGGATGCCAGGGGGCGAATGTAGTCCAGCCTCACGGAGTTCTCTGATGGCCGCTCGAGATTCTGTTGCGCCTCCTGATCAGTGGTGCCAAACGGCGCTCCGGACAGCGACAAGTCATGCGCCGCAATCGCACTCGGCCCACCTTCGGAATGCCGGTTCGCGCGAAGCTCCGCGGAGAACTTGTGCCCCTTGTCCGCGAACGCATGCTTGAGTGCAAGCGTTCCGTCGAAGTCGTTTTCGTGGTTCGACCCCGAGCTGAGGCGATCGGTCAGGGCGGTCAATGCCTTGCCCGAGTCGAGGGCGCGGTAGGTAATGCCGCTCGTCTCGATGTCGTGTCGCGCACTGAACAGCAGGTCGAGCGAAACGTCGTCGTGCGACGTGAGCTTGTAGCCCGCGCTGCCCGTCAGCGTGTGGATCTGGCGCGCCTGCGTGCGCAGCGAACTTTCGTCGAGGAACGTGAGTGGCGTGAGATAGTCGTTCTCGCGGAAGAGCGCCTCGCTGCGCGGGCGGCGATCGCGCAGGAAACCATAGCTGCCGTAGAATGACAATGCCTTCCGATCGTACCCGAAGTTGACACCAGCATTCGCCTGTCCGGTGGTGGATCCTGCCACCGTGGCGCCTCCAGTGGTGCCCGCGTCGGCCTCCTGCTTCAGGACGATGTTGATGATGCCGGCCACACCGGTCGGATCATCGCGCGCCGAGGGGTTCGGGACGACCTCGACCTTGTCCACCATGTCGGCGGGAATCTGCGCGAGAAAGTCGCCGAGCTGTGCTGGCTTGAGCGGACTGGGGCGGCCGTTGATCTGGATGGTGACGCCCGAGTTGCCCCGGAGACTCACGACGTTGTCGATGTTGACGTCCACGGCAGGTACCGTGCGGAGCACGTCGAGCGCGTTACCTCCTTTCGCCGTCGGCATGTCGCGCACGACGTATGTGTTGCGATCGGGCGCAAGCTGGACGTCCTGCCTCTTTTCCCTCACCGCCACCGACTCGAGCTGAAGCGCTACGTTCGTCAGCCGAATGGTGCCGAGATCGACACTCGATGCCGCGACAGCAATGGACGGGTTGTCCCACGGCGCGTACCCGAGCGACCGAATGTGGGCGTGGTACCGACCCGGCTTGAGGGCCGTTACGTGGAACACGCCGTCGGTCCCCGTGGTCGAGCGCCCGACGATGGCCTGCGATCCCACCACGCTTACATCAACGGTGATGCCCGGCAATGGCGTATTGCTCGCGGAATTCACGACTCGGCCGCGAATGTCGCCGGTGGGCGCGCTCTGCGCCGAGCCGGGCATGGGTGTGGCAAGAAGGGCGACCATCGTGAACACGATGGCGTGGACAGAAGCTCTCACGCGATCTCCTTCAGGATCAAGAATCAAGTGCCGACGCCGTGGCGTGGCCATTTCGTTCAGGTTAGTCACTTCGTCTGACACGTCGATGACACCGCAAGCACGCGGTGTCGTACATACGCCAGTATTGACAAACTGCGTGCAGGCGTAATTTTCGAGCATGACCGGAAAATCGGAGCAACTGCAAATCCGAGTGACCCGTGAACAGAAGACGAGACTCCGCGACCTCGCACGTCGCGCCGGTCTCGACGTATCCGCCTTCGTGCTGGCCCAGGCAATGCCCGCGATGAGCGAGAAATTTCAGCGCGCGGTCACGTCCCTTCGCCACGAGTCCGACCAGCGGTATGCCTGGGCCAAGCTCAGCGAGATTCTCACACCACTCGGCGGCGCGGAGCTGGAGCGCGCGGTGCTTCACGCGGACTTGACCGGACTCTCGGCGTTTCTCCAGAACTATCTTGCCGCGACCGTCGAGTTTCTTTGCGCTCGCCGCGGACTTCGCCCTCCCGAATGGACATCCTCGATTGCTGCGCTCGCCGAGCCCTGGTTTGCGACAGAGTTGCGCTCGTTGCGTATCCACTTGCTGCGCAGCTCACCCGTCACGTACCGGCGCCGCAATCTCTTCGTAGACGCCGGGCCCGATGCCCGCGTCTAGGCGATAGCCATGAACAGGCTGCGCAACGAAGAAATCCGGCGGCTCTTCGTGCTACTGGATGAAGAGCTCGCCCAGCGTGACGTGTCTGGCGAGCTGTACCTGGTCGGCGGGGCCGTCATGTGCCTGGCGCTGAATGCGCGCGATGCGACAGTCGATGTCGACGCGCTCTTCGTGCCGACCCGCGCCATTCGGGAGGCGGCCGCCCGCGTGGGTATTCGCGCCGGCGTCTCGGAGACGTGGCTGAACGATGCGGTCAAGGGATTCCTGAGTCCGCGCGGAGAGTTCGACGACTATCTCGAGCTCGCACACCTTCGCGTCTACACCGCGCGACCAGAGTACCTGCTCGCCATGAAGTGTGCAGCCATGCGCCTGGGCGAAGCCTTTCACGACCTCGATGACGTTCGCTTCCTGTTGCGCTACCTGAACATCGCCAGTTCCGAAGACGCGATGCTGATCGTGACGCGGTACTTCGACGAGCGCCAACTCCTGCCCAAGACCCGGCTCGCGCTTGAAGCACTCCTCGGCGGGTGACGACGACGAGCCGGCACGCGTAGAATAGCTCGAAGCGTTCCGGCACGTACCTCGCTTCGTGCCGGGACGACTCCCCTGCACTCGACGCGAACAGAGGGCCCGTGATGATCGTTCGATCCCTGTTGGCCACCGCATGACCGCCCCCACCTTGCCGCCGAACGAGAAGCAGCTCGAGCGCCGCTTTGGCCTGTTGTCCGCGACCGCGCTCAACATGACCAACATGATCGGCGTCGGCCCGTTCATCACCATCCCGCTCCTGATGACCGCGCTCGGCGGCCCGCAGGCAATGCTCGGCTGGATCGTCGCGCTGGTGATCGTGATCTGCGACGGGATGGTCTGGAGCGAGCTCGGCGCCGCGATGCCGGGATCGGGCGGGTCGTTTCACTACCTGCGAGCAGCATTTGGCCAGGAGCGCTTCGGTCGACTCATGGCGTTCCTGTTCGTCTGGCAATTCGTGCTCAGCGGTCCGTTGGAGATTGCGTCCGGCTACATCGGCTTCACGGATTACGCCGGCTACATCTGGAAGGGACTCTCGCGCACCGGTGTGCTATCGGTGGTTACGGTGGTTGGACTGATCAACATCGCACTGTTGTACCGACGGGTGCACTCGATCGTGAAGATCACGATCTCGCTGTGGCTGGGAACGCTGGTCACGGTGCTGGCCGTGATCATCACGGGTGCAATGCACTTCAATCCCCACATCGCCTTCGATTTTCCTCCGGGCGCGTTCAACTTCTCACTCGGTTTCTTCCTTGGGCTCGGCGCCGCGTCGCGCATCGGCATTTACGACTACCTCGGCTACTACGACGTCTGTTACATCGGCGACGAAGTCCGCGATCCGGGACGCGTCATCCCACGATCGATCCTGATCAGCACCGCCGCGGTAGCCGTGATCTATCTCGGGATCAATCTCTCGATCATCGGCGTGGTGCCATGGCGCGAGTTCGTGCCGGCAGCGGCCCACCCGGAATCGAACTTCGTGGTTTCCGTCTTCATGGAGCGGATCTACGGCTCACGCGTGGCGACGATCTTCACGCTCCTCGTGCTGTGGACTGCGTTCGGCTCCGTGTTCGCCCTGCTGCTTGGCTACTCGCGCATCCCATTTGCGGCAGCGGAGAGCGGATACTTCTTCAAGGTGTTCGGACGGCTGCATCCCACGAAACACTTTCCGTACGTATCGCTGCTCGTGCTCGGCGCCATCTCCATCGTGGCGGGATTCTTCTCACTCGGTACCGTGATTGACGCGCTGATCGTCACGCGCATCCTCGTGCAGTTCCTTGGGCAGGTCGTGGGGTTGATGCTGCTGCGAAAGAACGCGCCGAACATGGCGCGCCCGTATCGAATGTGGCTCTACCCCATCCCGGCTGTGCTGGCGATCCTCGGCTGGATCTTCGTCTTTGCTACCACCCAGCCCAGCGTGATCGTGTTTGGTGTGGGTGTGTTGGCGCTCGGGTGTGTGGCGTTTCTGGTATGGTCGTGGAAGTCCAAGCTCTGGCCATTCGGCCTCGAGGAGGCAAAGGCATGAAGCAGTTCCCTGTGGGCGTACTTCTACTCGTCTCGACAGCGGCGGCAGGCGCGCAGAGCCACATGCCGCTGCACGACGGCTGGTCCATTCAGTCATCGGCCAAGGTCGGTACGGACGGCGCCGCGATGTCGGCGCCGAGCTTCAGGCCGGCCGGCTGGTATCGCGCGACGGTGCCGTCGACGGTTGCTGGGGCGCTCGTGGATGACAGCCTGTACGGCGATCCGTTCTTCGGGATGAATCTGCGCAGCCTGCCGGGGATGACGTACAAGATCGGCGGCAACTTCGTGCATACGCCGATGGAGCCGACAAGTGCGTTTGCCGTGCCCTGGTGGTATCGCTCGACCTTCCGTGTTCCGGCGGGAATGCGTGGAAAGCGTATCACGCTGCACTTCGACGGCATCAACTATCGCGCGAATATCTGGCTCAACGGCAAGCGGCTCGCCGACTCGAGCATGATTGCGGGCACGTACCGTCGCGTGGAGCTCGACGTCACCGATGCATTGGCGTCAAGCGGCGTGAACGCGCTGGCCGTCGAGGTGTTCGCGCCCGAGCCGGCGGATTTGCAGACCACCTGGGTCGACTGGAATCCGTCGCCGCCCGACAAGAACATGGGTCTCTGGCAGCCGGCGTATCTCTCGGCGAGCGGTGACGTCGTGGTGCGGTATCCGGAGGTGGTGAGTCACGTGAACGCAACCGGTGAGACGGGATACGGCTCGCTTGCGGGTGCTCGTTGGACGGCCAGGAGCGCTGACCTGACCGTTGTATCCGACCTGCGAAATCTCGCGTCACATGCCGTCAGTGGTGTGCTGCGTGGGCGCATCGGAGGAATAGCGTTTCAGCGCACCCTGACGCTCGCACCACACGACAGCATGCAGGTGCGCTTTACGCCCGACAGCTACCCCCAACTTCACGTTGCGAATCCGAAGCTCTGGTGGCCCGCAGAGTTCGGAAAGGGAAAGGCTGCGCTGCAGGATCTCTCGCTGGAGTTCGTGGTCGCCAAGCGCGTATCGGATCGGGCGCAGCTCCGCTTCGGCATCCGCGAGGTGACGTCAGAAATGACCCCGAAGGGCGGCCTGCTCTTTCGCGTGAATGGACGTCGCATCCAGATCAGGGGCGGCGGCTGGGCGCCCGACCTTTTCTTCAGGCCACAGCCCGAGCGACAGGACGCGCAGCTCGCCTATGCGCTGGACATGCACCTCAACACGATTCGTCTCGAGGGCAACTACGAGAACGATCGCTTCTTCCAGCGCACCGACAGCCTGGGCATCCTCGTGATGACCGGATGGGTGTGCTGCAGTTCGTGGGAGGAGTGGCCGAAGTGGAAGGCCGAGCAGCATGCGATTGCGCAGGGCTCGTTGCGCGATCAGGTGCGTCGGCTGCGCGGACATCCCAGCGTGTTCGTGTGGCTCAACGGCAGCGACGGCCCGCCGCCAGGCGATGTCGAGCAGATGTACCTCGACGTCGAGCGCAATGAAGCGTGGCCAAACCCCACGGTTTCCTCGGCGAGTGCGAAGCCGACCAAAGTATCGGGGCCGAGCGGCGTGAAAATGACCGGTCCGTACGATTGGGTTCCGCCGTCGTACTGGATGCAGGACAGCACCCACGGCGGCGCGTGGGCGTATAACACCGAGACAAGTCCGGGGGCGGCCGTTCCGCCCATCGAGAGCATCCGTCGCATGATGCCCGCACGGGACATCGTATGGCCGACGGACAGTCTCTGGCTCTTCCACGCAGCCGGCGGTCAGTTCACGCAGCTACTCGACCGCTTCAACACGGCGCTCTCGACGCGCTATGGCACACCAGTGAGTGCGGAGGATTACGCGGTCACGTCGCAGCTCATGACGTACGAGGGCGAGCGCGCGATGTTCGAGGCGTATCGGCGGAATGAATATGCGGCGACCGGCGTGATCCAGTGGATGTTCAATAACGCGTGGCCGTCCATCTACTGGCACCTGTTCGATTGGTACCTGCTGCCCGCCGGCGGCTACTTCGGCACCAAGACGGCGAATGAACCGGTACATGCTTTGTATTCCTACGACGACCGCTCCATCGCGATCGTGAACAGCAATGCGGACCGCACTGCGGTGCGGCATGCACGGCTTCGCACGCGGATCCTCGGGCTCGATGGCGCGGAGAAGTTCGCGAAGGACACCGTGCTCGACATTCCTGCCGACACGAGTCTCCGTGTCTTCATCCTGCCTGAGCCCATCGGGTTGAGCGTCAAGGCGTATTTCGTCGACCTGCGCTTGAGTGATGCCGGAGGAAAGGCGCTCAGCAAGAACTTCTACTGGTTGTCGACACAGCCCGACATTCTCTCGGATTCGTCGAACTGGTACACGACGTCGGTGAAGGATTTCGCGGATTACCGTGGGCTGCGGGATATGCCAAAGGCAACCGTGCAATCGTCGTCGCGCTTCAGCACTCAGGGTGGCACGGGACACGCCCGCATCACGCTGAAGAACAGCGGGGCGCAGCTTGCATTCTTCATCCGGCTGCAGGTCACGGGACGTGGCGGGAACGAAGCGCTGCCGGTGTTGTGGGAGGACAACTACGTGTCGCTCCTTCCAGGCGAATCGCGAGTGATCACGGCGAGCTATCGTCTCCGCGACCTGGGAGGTGCGCCGCCGAGGTTGCGCGTCACGGGGTGGAACGTTCGTGAGGGCGGTACCGCACCCTGACACTGCCAGCGGTGCGTCGTTCGCCACGATGATCGCTCGTGCCGGGAATGCAGGACGCCGAGTCTCGCGGCGACAGGATCAAGACGGCACTGGTACAGCCACCACGTCGAGCCCGGCGATGTCAGCGAAGTCCGCCGGGTTGCAGGTATAAAGCGGGAGCTCGTTCGCGATCGCGGTCGCGGCGATCATCGCGTCGAATGAGCGTGCAGTGGTTTTCCGGCCAGAACGTCGGAGCGAAGCGGCCACCTGGCCGAAAGCACGCGCGGCATTGGCGTCAAACGGAAGAGGGTTGAAATCGGCTTCCGCCTGCTGGAGGTATGCCTGTCGCGCGGCGCGCTCTTCGTCGGACGTCGCGACGAGCGGACCGACCGTCAGCTCTGCCAGCGTAACCGCAGTGATCAGCGGCTCTTCGGGAAGGACGCCGGGCTCCTCGATGCGTGGCAGCAGGATGACGGTGCTGGTGTCCAGAATTCCACGCTGCCGCTTTACCCGCGCAATCATCAGAGGGTCGGGTCGATGGTGCGATCGATGTCTGCGCGAAGTGCGTCGGCGTCGACCGCAGGCAAGCGCCGCCAGCGTGAGAGCAGCATTGCGGTGGACAGTGCGCGACCGGGCAGCGGGCGCAACTCGGCGACCGGACGACCGTCGAGCGTGACTGTCAGTGACTCGCCGTCCGCGACGCGTTGAAGGACTCGTCCACCGTTATTGCGAAGTTCGCGAACCGTGACGTTGTCCATAGAGTGACTGTATCACCGGTGATACAAAGCGGCAAGAGATGATTCGCGCATCGCACGCTTTCACGAACGAACATGCCGTCGGAGTGAAACTTGCCCGATCCGTCTACATGCTCGGACCAAATTGCCTGCTGCCTATCGCTCAAGCTCACGCTCGCCGTGTCGTATCGCTCGTCGCCGTGGCTCTGCTCAGCGCATGTGGCAACGCGGCGACACTGCCCGTATCGGCGGGAATTGGGCCGACGCCGGAATTGCCTCCGCCGAAGAAATCGCTCATTCCCACCGTCAACGTCGCCGAGGCGAAAGGCTGGCGCGGAGACGCCAAGCCAACCCCCGCGTCCGGTCTCCGCGTCAACGCGTTCGCGACGGGACTCGACCATCCGCGCTGGCTCTACGTCCTCCCGAACGGCGACGTCCTCGTTGCAGAGACGAACGCGCCAGAGCGGCCGGAGGATGCGAAGGGCATCAAGGGGTGGTTCTTCAAGCACTTCCAGAAGAAAGCCGGTGCCGGTGTGCCGAGCGCAGATCGGATCACCCTGCTGCGTGATGCGGATGGCGATGGCGTCGCCGACACGCGAACTGTCTTCGCTGCGGGATTGAGCTCGCCATTCGGGATGGCGCTCGTGGGCAACACGCTCTACATCGCCAATGCTGATGCGATCGTGCGCGTTCCGTACGTCGCGGGAAGCACGCAGATCACCGCCGTGCCGACAAAGGTGATCGACCTGCCCGGAGGCCCGATCAACCATCACTGGACGAAGAACATCATCGCCTCTGCAGATGGGACGAAGCTTTACGCGAGTGTCGGTTCGAACAGCAATATCGTCGAGAACGGTATTGCTGCAGAGGAAGGACGGGCGGCGATCTGGGAGATCGATCTGCGAACCGGTGCGCATCGCATCTATGCGTCGGGCCTCCGCAACCCTGTTGGAATGGCGTGGGAGCCGGAGAGTCGAGCGCTCTGGGCGTCAGTGAACGAGCGCGATGAGCTGGGAAGTGACATCGTTCCCGACTACATGACCGCGGTGCACGACGGTGGTTTTTACGGATGGCCGTACAGTTATTACGGTCAGCACGTCGACGATCGCGTCAACGCGCAGCGGCCGGACCTGGTCGCGCGCGCCATCGTTCCAGACTATGCGCTTGGTGCGCACACGGCGTCGCTGGGGCTGACGTCGGGGAAGGGGAACGTCCTTGGGCCGGCGTACGCGAACGGGATGTTCGTTGGCCAGCACGGCTCGTGGAACCGCGACCCGCACAGTGGCTACAAGGTGATCTTCGTTCCGTTCAGGTCGGGCATGCCGAGCGGCGTGCCGGTGGATGTGCTGGGCGGATTTCTTGATCGCGTTGGCAATGCACAGGGTCGTCCGGTTGGGGTCGCGATTGACAAGCGTGGTGCGCTGCTCGTTGCGGATGACGTGGGCAACATGGTGTGGCGCGTGACTGGTTCGGCGCAGAAAGCAGGGGCGCCGTAACGCGCCGATCAGGGCGGTGAAGTAGGGGTTTCGGGACGTCAGGCCGGAGTCGCATCTAGCGCAGGCCTCCGCTGCACCGGTCATCGTCAGTTCCTGGAACGCCTTCGATCGTGGCAGGCGCGCTCAGAGCGTTGGCGGACCGGTCGGATTGGATTGTGCACTGAGAACGATGGCGGCAGTGGGGAGCGCCAGTCGAGTGATAGTCCGCCCGCTCCTTCGCGTGCGTGCAGGGGCGCGACGACGGCACGATTCCAAGCCGTTCCCCTGACAGCGCGACACGTTCACCCGCTTCGAGGAGCCGTTCCGTGAGGCATCTGCGTTTGATGGCGATCACCGTGGGCGTGGTGGCAGGGCTGCTGTTCGCGTCTTCTGGGCTCGGGACGCGCCTCGGGCTCTGGGACTTCCGGACAGGGTTGGCCATGCTGAAGTGGGGCGCGTACGTCGGCCTCCTCGGGGTGGCGCTCACTGCCACTGCGCTCGCGGCGATGGCGCTCGCGGGGCGTGGCGCCGCCGGGCGCCGTGAGGGGCGGCGCGCGCTCGTGC
>JALYVY010000392.1 GCA_030852985.1 Gemmatimonadota bacterium
GCGCTGCGCACCGCGCTGCCCGCCGCGCTCACCGGCGCCGACGTCCCGGTGCCGCCGCGCAAGAAGCGCCGCGTCGCCGAGATCACCACCGAGCTGACCTCGCTGCTGCAGCGCGACGAGATCTTCGCGCGCGCGCCGCAGCAGCGCGCGCTCTACGAGCTACTCGAGGCACTGGGCGGCAGGGCCGCGGTCGCGTTGCTGAACGAGAAGCTCGAATTCTCGTCATCCGTGTTAAAGGGGCTCGTCACGCGCAAGCTCGTGTCGCTCTCATACGAAACCGTCGACCGCGATCCGTTCCTCACCCGCGCCCAGCGCGCGCCCGACACGCACATCCCCACCGAACCGCAACGTCATGCGATCGAGCGACTGACGCACGCCGCGCCCGGTCACGTCGCGCTGCTGCACGGCGTCACGGGCAGCGGAAAGACGCTCGTCTATCTCGAGCTTCTGCGCCGAGTGGTGATCGAGGAAGGGAAGACGGCGATTGTGCTCGTGCCCGAGATCGCGCTCACGCCGCAGACGGTCGATCGATTTCGCGCCGTGTTTGGCGACCGCATTGCCGTGCTCCACAGCGCACTCTCCGACGGCGAACGCTACGACGCCTGGCTCGCGCTGCGTCGCGGCGAGAAGCGCATCGCCGTCGGGGCACGCTCGGCCATTTTCGCACCGCTCCGCGACCTCGGTGCCATCATCGTGGACGAGGAGCACGAGTCGAGCTACAAGCAGGGCGAGGCGCCGAGGTATCATGCGCGCGAGGTGGCGATCGTGCGTGCGCGGGCGGAGGGTGCCGTCGTCGTGCTTGGCAGCGCGACGCCGAGTCTCGAGAGTTGGTCGAACGCGCAAACGGGGAAGTACGAGTTGCTCACGCTTCCCGACCGCGCGGGCGGCGCCACGTTGCCGCGCGTGCATGTCGTCGACCTGCGGCAGGACAAGCCGAAGCCCAGACCCGGCGACACGCCCGAAGCGGATGCCGCATTCGCGATGGCCGTGAGCAAGCCACTCGAGGTCGCGCTCCGCGATCGGCTCGCGAAGGGCGAGCAGAGTATCCTCCTGCTCAATCGGCGTGGCTACTCGGCATTCATGCAGTGCCACACCTGCGGCGACGTCGCCGTCTGTCCCAACTGTAGCATCAGCCTCACGTATCATCGCACGCCCGAGCGGCTCGTGTGCCACTACTGCCAGCACAGCGAGGCAATGCACATGAGCTGCACGCGATGCGGTGGGCTGCGCATTCGCGAGCGCGGGCTCGGCACGCAACAGGTCGAGCGGCTGTTGAGCGAACACTATCCGAGTGCGCGCATCGCTCGGATGGACGTCGACACCACGAGTGGCAAGTGGGCGCACACCGAGATCCTCGACCGCGTCGGCGCCGGTGAAGTCGACATCCTCCTCGGCACACAGATGATCGCGAAAGGATTGGACTTCGCGAATGTGACGCTCGTCGGCGTGATTGACGCGGACGTGGGCATCAACCTGCCCGACTTTCGCGCCAGCGAGCGATGCTACCAACTGCTCAGCCAGGTGGCAGGTCGCGCGGGACGCGGCCCGAAAGGTGGCGAGGTGTTCATCCAGACACGGTCGCCGACCCACCACGCGGTGCAGTGCGCGGTGACCCACGACTACTACACGTTCGTCGCCGAGGAGCTGGGTGGACGGAAGCATCCCGTGTATCCGCCCTATGTGCGCATTGCGAACGTGGTGTTGAGCGGAACCCAGGAAGCCGCCACGGCGCAACTGGCGACTCGCGTCACTGCATGGCTGCACAAGCTCCTGGTCGCGCGCCCCGCACCGGGCGTCACGGTGATTGGCCCCGCGCCCTGCCCAGTGGAGCGCGTGAAGAACCGGTGGCGCTGGCATGTGCTCATCAAGGCGGAGAGTGCGAAGGACCTCGGCCGCGTCAGCCGGTATCTGGTCGAACGGTTCGAGGTGCCGAAGCAGTTTGGCTTGCGGCTGACATTGGATCGCGATCCGGTGGCACTCCTTTGAGTGGGCGTAGACGCAAAATCAAAAGCACTGTTTTTACCGCAGAGGGCGCAGAGGAAAAGCACGCAGAGGACGCAGAGGAAATGCCGCTTGGGGATGCATGGACGAACGAGTTAGCGCACCGCAAGGGATCGCGCACAGCCAAAAATGAGTTCCTCTGCGTCCTCTGCGGCTGTTTCAGTGTCTCTGCGTCCTCTGCGGTAAAAATGCTGTTTCACCGGGCCGTGTTGGCCCAGTCGCTTGTATGCCCACGCCACGCCAATGATCTTTCCTGAGTGACTTCCTTCCCCCGCCCCGACTTCACCGCAGACGCATTCGCGCGCTTCCCGAATGCCTCGTTCACGCCCGCTCCCGCCGACGGCGTGCTCCCCGAAGCCTTCTTCTCCACCACGAACCTGCCGACTTACGTGCGCGTCGACGGCACGTGGCGCATGCCGCGCGAGCCGCGCATGGATGGCGTGCTCGTCATCGATGAGGCAGGAGAGCTGTGGGTGCGCGAGCCGCGTCGCGTGCACGCGGGGCAGCCCGTGGCCGTTGGCGCCGCCGAAGACGGAACCGAGGGCATCTACGTCGACGTTGCCGGATTCCTCGGCGACGAAGAGGGCGGCGAGTTCAAGTTCATGGCGAGCGAAGTCTCGCGCGAGAAGCCGATCGACTACTCGCTGATGGCGCGCATCCTCATCGACGAGCGCGATCGCGGCGGCTATCCCGTGTGGGTCACCGGCCCCGCGCTCGTGCATTCGCGCGCGCGCAACGACATGGTCTGGTTCATCCAGAACGGCTTCGTCGGCGCGCTGCTCGCCGGGAACGCCGTCGCCGTCCACGACATTGAAGCCGCGATCTTCGGCACGACACTCGGCATGACGGGGCAGGGCGAGAACATGCAGGGTGGTCACGGGGCACATA
>JALYVY010000393.1 GCA_030852985.1 Gemmatimonadota bacterium
ATTGTGGCTCTCCTGGGCGTCACGCTCGCAGCATGCGGCCAGAGCGCACGCACGGCTTCGGCTTCCGCGAGCACCACTGGCGACACTTTCACGCCATCATCGCGTCCAGCAACGCGACAAACGACCCAAAACAACATGACTTTCAAGCTCACATCATCTGCCTTCCAGGAAGGCGGCAGCATTCCTACTACGTTCACCTGCGAAGGATCCGATACCTCGCCACCGCTTGCATGGACAGGTCAGCCAGCGGGAACACGCAGCTTCGCGATCATCGTGGATGACCCTGACGCGCCAGATCCCGCCCATCCAAAGATGACGTACGTCCACTGGGTGGCCTACAACATCCCGCCAGCCGTGACGTCGCTCGCCGAGGGCGCTGGAAAGGGGGAGATGCCCGCCGGAACAGAGGTCGGGGTCAACGGATGGAAGAAGACCGAATTCGGAGGGCCGTGTCCGCCGATCGGACGGCACCGCTACTTCTTCAAGCTGAGCGCGCTTGACACCACACTCACGCTGTCGAATCCCGGCAAGGACGAGCTGCTGGCAGCCATGAAGGGCCACGTACTGGCTGAAACCCAGCTGATGGGAACGTACCAGAAGACGAAGTAGATACGACGGAGCGCATGGCGGCTCGAGTGCGGTTTCGCGACATTGTGTCGTCGCAAGCCGCACTCCAGTCCCCGAGACCATCATGCGAATAGCTCTCCTTATACGACGCATGCAAGCAAGCACCCTGGCTCGCATCGCATTGCCGGCATTCCTCGTTGCGTCACCAGTCGCCGCCCAGGGCACCATGCGCAATCCCGCGCGGGACGCCCACGCCGACACGGCCTCGCTGCATCGCACGCTTGACTCGCTCGCCGGCGCGCATCACGGGACTGTTGGCTACAGCGTTATAGACCTGGATGACGGCGACCGACTCTCACTGCGCGGCGATGAGACCTTCCCGACGGCGTCACTCATAAAGGTCGGGATCCTCGTCATGCTATACGACCAGGTGGCGAAGGGGCGGATCTCGCTCGACGACCCTGTGACGGTGCTGCGCATCGACCAGGTTCCGGGGTCGGGGATAGTGCAGTTCCTGCACAATGGAACCACGCTGTCCATCCGCGACGCGGCATGGCTGATGACCATTCTGAGTGACAACACCGCGACGAATCTCATCCTCGACCGGATCGGTATCAGGCCGATGTGGGACAAGATGGAGTCACTCGGCCTCCACCACACCAAGGTTCACGCGAAGGTGTTCAAGCAGTACACCAGCGTGGCCATGGACAGCTCGGTCAAGTACGGTCTGGGTGTGACGACGCCGAACGAAATAGCGCACCTCTTCGAGCTCCTCGCGGCGGGAAAGGCGGTGAGTGCGTCAGCTGATTCCACGATGCTCGACATCCTCGAACACAACGAGGATCAGCAGTTGATGCAGCGCTACCTGGACGGCGTCCGCGCGGCACACAAGACGGGAGCGGACGACTCGGTTCGCACGGAGTGCTCGCTTTTCTACCTGCGACATCGCGTGGTGGCGTGCGTGCTCACCAAGGACAACAAGGACACGCGCTGGGTGCTCGACAGCGAGCCACAGATCACCATGGGACGAATGGGTTACGCGTTGTTTCAGGCGTGGGGACCTGCACTGCCGGCGGCCGTGCCGGGACATTGAGCCTTGGGCTGAAAACGCGTCACACGTGAAGGGTGACCGTACCTAGATTTACCGGCACGATGCCAACAGATCAGCCACAACCGACTACTATCGCCTGTCCCCGGTGCTCCGCCCCGGGCACGGGCCGATTCTGCACGGAATGCGGCGCCCCGCTCAACGGTGCCACGTGCGCCGCGTGCGGGGAGCCGCTCACGCCAGGCTCCAGGTTCTGCCACCACTGCGGTGCCACAGCGGGTGCGGTGGCAGCAACCACGGCGACGAAAAGCGGCGCTACCATGGCCAACACGCTCCCGTGGGCCGTGGCCGCGATTGCCTTTCTCACCCTCTTCGCAATGCTGGCGAGCAAGGGTTTCAACGCTCGGCGCGGCTCCGCGGTCGATGCGCCGATGAACGCGCTCCCCAATCCAACTGTGGACGCGGGAGCTCCGACCGGAGCGGCGGGCGACGCTTCGAGCGCTCCATTCGCGGCGATGGGCGGCGCTGCGGGCGCGGGCGGCGCGGGCGGTGTTCGTGCACCGGATATCTCCCAGCTCTCGCCGACCGACATAGCCAACCGTTTATTTGATCGCATTATGCGACTAAATGATCAAGGTAAGGCCGACTCCGTGGCGTTCTTTGCGCCGATGGCGGTTCAGGCGTATCAGATGGTCGAGCAGGAACAGGGTCATCCGCTGGACGCCGACCAGAGGTTCGACGTGGGCCGAATTGGCGAGGTAGCCGGTGCGCTCCAGATAGCCCGGGCCCAGGCTGACACGATCCTGCAGCAACACCCCGACAACCTGCTCGGCCTGTTGCTCGCTGGGCAGGCAGCGAAGTTGTCAGGAAACACAACCGCGCTGAACGAGTACAAGGCAAAGTTCACCAGCGTGAAATCGCGTGAGCTTGCGAAGAACCTTCCGGAGTACAAGCGTCACCGAGCAGACATCGACGCTGGAATCTGACGCGGCGTGGAGTGAATCGCACGGCGGTCCGGTCCGCGCGATAACCGTTACGATCCATGTATTGCAGCCCTGCTCCTTGACCATGGCGTGAAAGCGGGTATCATCACGCGCGGCCCGATGGTTCGCTGGTTCGACCAGCAGCAGGGGGCACGCGACGTGCAACGCGACAGACACATCTGAAATCCACAGACAGGAGAGGGCAATGCCCAGCAGAGACGAGGTGCCAGAGACGTTCCGCTTCGCGGACGACGATGACGATGACCTCGGCGGTTACGGTGGAGGC
>JALYVY010000394.1 GCA_030852985.1 Gemmatimonadota bacterium
AGGTCACTCACTCCGGTGCAGACGGGAACGGCAAGAGGACATGCACCATCTCCATGCAGTTCGATACCGCCACCAATCACGGCGGCATCCTGCTCAAAGGCGTTGCCGGGTACGGGCCGACCGTGACTCCCGAAGCGATTTTTCGGATCGGTCCGACGGTGCCGACATCCGGGCCGCTACCGCCCACTCTGTTTACCGTCTCTTACCAGGCGATCATCCCCAGCCAGACCGTGCCCGTGAGCTTCGTGGCGTCGAACCTTCCCAACCATCAGCCTCTCCAGGGAAGCGCCTCGGTCACGCTCACGAGCGTCACCCCCAACGGCGCGCCCAGTGGAACGGTCCAGGACTACCTGATTCATGGAACGATGGATGCGACGCTGCCCGCGCTTCCGCGCACGCCCGCGTCCGGCACGGTCGCGATCCACGTCACGTTCTGATCCGGATCGGGAGGGCTTGACCAGTCCGCGCGGACGGTGCAGGCCCCGTTCGGGCCGCTGACATACGTGCAAGATGCAACGGGTTTGCATGAGGCGCCGTTCGTGGGGACGGCTGCTGGGCAGCTCTGATCTGCATGCAAGATCACGGCTTTCTCGCCCTCGATGGCCGACGTATTCCCGGCACAGCCGATGGCCTCCGCGACGACGGCGATGGCGCACTTGGCAAATCGCATGGGCATCTCCCATTCAATCAGCCTCTCATGCCGGTCGACGACGCGAAGCCGCGCGTCTTGCCGACAGGCGTGCGCTAACCTCCAGGCATGCCGCGCCGTCCTCTGGGCCTCATTGCCTTGCTCGCCCTCGTGGCGTGCGGAAGCTTCAGCGGCAGCGACGCGCCGACCACCGCCGACAGCGGCTCTGGCGACGCGGGGGCCTGCGAGACGGGCACACTCGACGATCCGCTGAACTGCGGCGCGTGCGGACATGCCTGCGCGAGCGCCGACGCGTGTATCAAGGGCACGTGCACCGCTGCCTGCGCGGTGATCTTCGTCGCGCCGGACGGTGACGACGGAAGGTCGGGGTGCGCTCCGTCAGAAGCGAAGAGGACCCTGGGCAGTGCGATAGCGGTCGTCAAAGCCGCGGGCGCCGCCAAGCACACGGAGATCCACGCCTGCGCCGGAACGTACAGGGAGTCTCGACTCACGCTCGACGTCGCGGTCTCGCTCCAGGGCGGCTACGGCTGCACCACGTTCGTGCGAAGCCCGACGTACGGATATCCCATGTTCGACGGCACGAACGAGACCATCATTGAAAACGCGGACGCCCTCAGCGCGGCGACGCTGGTCGTCAGCGGGACGGCGATCGACGCGTCTGTCATCGTCGATGGCCTTACGCTCCGCGGGTCCCCGACGGCGATGTCGCTCTCCAGCGCCCTCCTCGTGGCAGCCGGCGCTTCTCCTCTCCTCTCGAACAACCGCCTCCTTGGCGCAGTGGCGGCGGGTAACGCGCTGCTCACCCCAACGTCTGGACTACAGATCGCGTCCGGCGCCTCACCCGACGTCACGCACAATCGCATCGATGGCGGGGCCGGCGTTTCGGCGTCGGCGACCGGAAGCGTCGGCGTTTCGCTCCTCTCCAATGGAGGCATCCCACACATTCACGCGAACGTCATCGGCGGCGGCTCCGGCTCGGGCACCGAGTACGGGTCGATCGGCCTCGGCATCGCCGGCGCGAAACCGCTCACTGGCCCGACGGCCATCGAGGGGAACACGATTGACGGAGGGACGGGTACGTCGATCGGGATCGATGGCGCGGCTGTCGTCGGAGCGCTCCTCGACACGGACGCCGAGATGGCGCTGGTCAGCAATCGTATCTACGCCGGCACCGGCACATGCGCAGTCAACGGCGCGTGTGCGGCCTACGGCGTGTCGAGCACCGCACCCCGCGTGCGAATCGACGCCAACCGGATCTATGGCGGCGACCTGGCCCGCGCCGCGACCGGCACCACCTTCCTCGTCGGCATCGCGACCACGAAGGCCACGCATGCTGTGATCGTCAACAACATGATCCACACCGGCAACAAGACGAAGGCGACGCTACCGAACAACGTCTATGGCGTTCAAGTCCTCGAGGGGTCGGGGGCTGTCGTGGCCCACAACACGCTCGTCACAGCGCCGACCTCGGGAGCCGAATCCGCGCAGTTGGTGCTGGTCGACCACGGCGCGAAGGCGGTCAGCGTCGACAACAACTTGTTCGTCGGTACGGGCAGCAATGTCAGCGAGCTCGCGGTCACGGTCACCCCCTGCAACGGCGCGGCGCTTTCGTCCCTCCGGAACAACGCCTTCGTAAGCACCGGCGCGGTACTGAGCGTGATTACCTCTACACCGATGGCCGGGCCGGACGCGTGCGACTTCGCCACAAACTACGCGACGATCACGCAGGCGGAGGTGGCACAGAACAACGCCGCGGCCACGACCGCGAGCGGCAACGTCAGGGTCGCGCAGATCAGCGAGTGTGGCGGGGACGTGCCAAACAGCCAGAAGTGCCCTTCGCCTGTTGCTTGCGCGGCCCCCTACCCGGGGTGCATCACGGCGGTGCTTGCTTCATTCGACGTCGCCAGCACTGGATTCGCAGAGCTCGACGGGCCGGGTTGGAAGTTACGCGACCACGGAGTCTGTCCCGTCATGAACGGGGGCTTCGATCTGACGACGACCGTGCCCACGGATTTCTTCGGGGCGATGCGGGTCGCGCCCGTTTCGATCGGCGCGCACGAGGATCACGTGTGTCCCTGATCACACCGCAGACTCTGACGCTCGACACCATGCGCACGCGCTTTTCAGCGTCGGCGCGCGTCCGCGTCCGCGTCGCCCGTGGGGCATGTTCCGTCGTTGGTGAAGAACAGGGGCAGATACGTGATCTGCCCGCGCGCCCCGGCCAAGGCTACCGC
>JALYVY010000178.1 GCA_030852985.1 Gemmatimonadota bacterium
CGCCCAAGCTCATATGATCCGTCAGCCGAATCCCAGCGGGCAACTCCGCAGCACTCCGAGCCATGCGACCTCACGGTGGCGTCGAACGGCAATCTAGCACCTATTTCATAAACTGAACAGTATTGTGGCTAGGCTCGGCTTGGTCTTCCTGTCTGCGATGCTCCTTTGCGGAACTGCCTGTCGCTATCGGCCTTCCGCCGGCGACCTTCCGCTTGCAAGCTCCCGGGAGGCTCGCACCCGGTTGGCCGCGATGGATGGTCGATTCGTCGATGCCGGCGATGTCGGCTTCAGCTTCGTGCCGCGTTCTGCGGCGGACAACGCAGCCATCGAGGCGCTTGTGAAGCTCGATACGGCGGTCGTGCCGCTGCTTATCAACTGTCTCGCCGACCCCACAGTAGCTCGCGCTGTCTACCACAGAGTCATCTTCGCGTCGTTTTTCGAGCCAACACGTCGATACGAAGACGTACCCGTTTCAAGCGGGGCCGTTTGCTTTTGGGTTTTTATACGCACTCGGTGGTTTTCTACGCACTGGCGTCAGATCCGTCAACAGGCCGAGGCGAACCTCGCAGTGGACTCGCTCTCTCAGTTCGGGGCGGCATGACACGATCGACGGGGCAGCTCAGCTCCGTGCCCGCACCCTATGGCGCGCTGAGTTGTCGGCGCACCCGCTGCCTAACGCGTGGCCTGTTCCCTAACGTGGCGTTGCAGCCGTCGAGCGAAACTACTGATGGCGTTCGCTAGCGCGAACGCTTTATTTGACTCGCTCGCAGCTGAACTTGGGCGTTGAGGCTGTAGGATAACTCTCCTGGGAAGAGACGTTCGCACGGTGTAAGTCGTGGGTGAACGAACTCCCGCGCACCTGCGCTGCACACCCTCATGGCTGTTTACCCACTTCGCCGTCCATCCTGGGCACGTCGTGCTTGTTCGTTGCCGCGCTCTTATGCCGCGTAGCCGTGATGGGCGAGCTTCTCGATGTTCTGCACGAGACAGAACAGCTTCCACTGCCCGTCGACTTTCGTGCGGCCGCGCAGTGTGAACCGATCCAGCCTCTTGTTATACCGGAGGTTGGCAAATACCGGCTCCACCACGGCAAAGCGCTGTGCGTAGCGGGCGCGGTTGCTGGGGTCGTCGATGCGCTGCTGCATCCGCGCGGTCTGCGTGTCCATCTTCGCGGCGGTCCGCCCGGTAAAGAACGCGACTTGCCGCACCTTGGTCTTCTCCGGCGTGCGCAAGCACTGCGCGCGGAGCGGGCATGGGCCGCAATCGCGCTGCGCGCCCTGAAAGTGGTCCGCCAGGTACCCCTTCGTCGCGAGCTGCGCCCCTTTCCTATACAATGATTTGCCGGCGGGGCACACGCACGTCCGCGCCGTCGCATCATACTGAAAGTCCGTCGGCTGAAAGAGGCGCGGCGCTTCGGTGGTGGGGGACTTGTCATGCAGCGGGTCCGGCGCCGCGCGGTGGCGCGGTTGCGTCGCGAAGCGGTCGTCCCGCGCGCGGACCTGGCCGTCCGCGATCAGGGCCTCCACCCCAGTGGTCGCGAGGGCCTGCAAGATTCGCCTCGCTGTGATAGCCTGCATCCGCGGTGATCAGCGTCGCCTGGCTGCGCAGGGCGTCCGTCGCGGCGACCATCGGCAGCAGGCATTCCTGCTCGGCGCCCGTGCCGAACGCCGCCGCCGCGACGACGATCTGATGGGCGGCGTCCACCGCGGCGACGCCCGTGTAGCCCTGGAGCACGCCGTTCGCCGTGGCCATCTTCGCGCTCTCGTTATCCGTGCGGTTGCTCTTGCGCAGCCCGCCCGTGGGGCCGCGCCGGTCGTCCGGATGCGCCGCGAGCCACGTGCGAATCTCCGCCGCGTCGCGCGTGAGGGTGGCCACGCGGGCCGCCTCCTTCGCGACGAGGGTAGGCTCGCACGGGGCCGCATCCTCCGCCCGATGCCGCGCGAGCATCGTCTCCGCGGCGGCCTCCAACTTCGTCGCCTGCGCCGCGAAGTCCGCCCGCGTCCCGCTCCGGTGCTTCGACGCGTTACTGGGCAACTTCACACCATCGATGGCGAACATCGTCCGGCCAATGAGCCCCTGCCGGTCACACACCGCCAGCACGCCGGCGAAGACCGTCGCGATGGGGGCACTTAGTGGTCTCACGAAATGCGCGATCGTCGTAAAGTGGGGCGCCCGCGCCCCGCACAGCGCGATGAAGGTGACGTGGTCTTCGCACGCCTGCGCTATGGCGCGGCTGCTCACGATCCCATGCGCATACGCACAGAGCACCACTTCGAGCAGCATCGCCGGTGGGTACGCGGTCGCGCCGGTCGTATCGTTCTGGATCCGGGCATCGAACGCCGAGAGATCGAGCTCGCGCGTGACCAGGTGATGCACCGCATGCTCGAAGGTGCCGGGCAGAAGCTGCTTCGCCAAGTCCACCGCGAGGAACTGCGGGTTTGTGTCGATGATCTTGTACCGCGGCATCTCTTGTCTCCGAGGCGAGAGAAAGCGATTGCGAGCGCGACGCCAGAATACAAGATTGACGTGAGTTTTTCTACAGCCTCGTTATATGGCGACAGGCTTCCGATGGTTGGCAGACTTGCGTAGCCTATCATGCCCTACAGCGATTCACCCACTCCCGGTGCGGCCAAGATGCCTAACGATCTATCTCTCATTCCGAGCGATGAGCGCCTGTCTGAAGAGGACGCGCATCGTGTGCTAGCCCGCGCTGTTGAGCTAGATGCCCGCGAAAGCTCCGCTCTTTCCGTGCTGCAGTTGAGGGAGATCGCTGTCGAAGCTGGGATTTCTCTTTCCGCCCTGGAGCAAGCTCTTGCTGAACAGAAGCAGCATACTGCTGCTGCCTCCCTGTCGCAGGCGAAGGTAGTCGAGGATGCGGTCGAGTCTTCGCAGGCTCCCACGCTTTCTCTGCGGCTCGTACGATACCGGTGGTATGCCGCCGGAGTCTCCTACGTCATCGCAGCGATGATCACGCCAGGCGATGTTCTGGTGCAGACCGTTCTGTGGGCCGCCCCTTTCATCGGTGCATACGAACTAGCCATTGCGCTGCTCCGACGGAGTGAACACCGCGAGGACAAGCCCCGCACAGCGCCACCTCGCTCTGCCATGCCTGCCGGCGAACCAGCTGACCACGCCCGCCCATCCCGCAATGACGTACTGCGTAGTCTCCGCCTGCGGCCGGCATAGGTGCACGCCATATAACGTGCGCTGAACCTGTCGGGCGATCAACTGATTGCTCGCTACGCTCGCTTTATGCGATTCGCCCGCAGGTTAGCTAAGGCGTTATGTGGCCGCTGCGTCGCTGCTGGTGACAGCCTCGCGAGGCCTCGAGTATTCCCAGAGACTAGTTTCCAAGCGTGCCGCCGACCGTCTACCTCGAAACGTCCGTCCTCAGCTATCTCACCGCGCGACCAGCGCGCGATATCGTGACGGCTGCCCACCAGCAACTCACCCTACAGTGGTGGGAAGCGCGGCGCAGTCAGTTCGAGATTTACGTCTCTGAGGTGGTGCTCCGCGAGGCAGAGTTGGGTGACCCCGAGGCCGCACGTGATCGCATGGCGCTCGCCGTCGATCTTCCTCGTCTCGCGCTGACCGACGACGCGCGGGCACTCCAAGGCTTGCTGCTCACGGGCGCTGGTCTCCCCGCCCGGGCGGCACTCGATGCGCTCCACGTCGCGGTGGCCGCCGTACACCAGATCGAGTATCTTGTCAGTTGGAATGTACGCCACATCGCAAACGCCGAAACGCGCCGCCGCGTGGAAGCGATCTGTCGCGGTGCAGGATATCGACCGTCGGTGCTGTGCACGCCGGAAGAGCTCCTTGGCGACCTAGATGATTCAGGAGACGAAGGCCGATGAAGCCCAACGATGCTATGGAACAGTGGCGGGGAGATCCAATTGTCGGCGAGGTCCGCGCCGCACGCGCGCAGTTGCTCGCGACGGTTGGCGGCGACTTGGACGCGCTGTTCGCGAGTCTCAAGGCCAGCCAAGAGGTGCGGAGCGGTCGCCCGATTCTGCCGCCGTCCAAAATCCAACGACAGGACGCCGACGCGGCGTAGAGTTCAGCCCGCCCTGTCGCGCGCCACATAACGTGCGTTGCACTTGACAAGCGATTTAATGATAGCGCCCGCTGACGCGGGCGCTTTATTTTGCTCGCTTGCAAGTGAACTTGGGCGTTGAGGCTGTAGAATAACGCGCTTGGGTGCAGCCACGGGCGTTTACGGGTGGGCATTTCTAAGAAAATGCCTGGCGCTCCTCTGGCAGATCCCGCCACGCCTTTCTTTCCACTCCCGTCATCGTAGAGAGAGGCCCGCGCCCTCCGCGGGGCGCCGTTACGCCGCCCGCACGCCGTACCCGTGATGCGCGAGCTTCTCGATGTTGTGCACCAGACAAAACAGCTTCCACTGCGTGTCGACCTTCGCGCGCCCGCGCAGCGTAAACCGGGCGAGCCCCTTGTTCGCACACAGGTTCCCAAACACCGGTTCCACCGTCGCGAACCGCCGCGCGTAGCGCGCCCGCTCCGCGGGCTCGTCGATGCGCCGCTGCATGCGCGCGGTGTGGGAGTCCAAGCGCTCGGCCGTCTTCCCCGTAAAGAAGGCCACCGGACGCGCGACCGTGGTCTCCGGCGTGCGTAAGCACTGCGCGCGGAGCGGGCATGGCCCACACACGCGCTTCGCCCCGCGAAAGTGATCCGCAATGTGCCCCTTCGTCACGAGCGCCTTCCCCGTCCGATAGAGCGACTGGCCGGCCGGGCACACACAGGTGCGTGCCTCCGCATCGTACGTGAAGTCGCTCGACGTAAACAGCGCGGGCCGGGGCGGCGTCGCGCCTTTGTCATGCAGGGGATGGGGCGCGGCCCGATGTGCGTCCTGCGTCGCAAAGCGCTCGTCGCGCTTCCGCAGCTGCCCGTCCGCGATCAGCGCGTCGATTCTCCGTGCTGCCAACGCCGCGAGATTGGCCTCGCTGTGATAGCCCGCATCCGCGGTAACCAGGGACGTCGCCGCGAGCAGTGGCGTGATGGCAGTCACCACCGGGAGGAGACACTCCTGTTCCGACCCCGTGCCGTGCGCCTGCGCTTCGACAATGATCTGCGTTTTGGCATCGACCGCGGCGACCCCCGTGTAGCCCTGGATCACGCCCTTCCCCGTTGCCATCTTCGCGCTCTCGTTGTCCGTGCAATTGCTCTTTCGCACATTTCCCGAGGGACCGCGCCGATCGGCGGGATTTGCGGCGAGCCACGTGCGCAGCGCCTCGGCATCGCGGGTCAGCGTTGCCACCCGCGTCGTCTCCTTCGCGCGCAGATCGGGTTCCACCGTCGCCTGATCCGCCGCACGATGCCGCGCCAGCATCGTCGCCGCGGCGGCCTCCAGCTTCGTCGCGCGCGCCGCGAAGTCCGCCCGCGTCCCGCTCCGGTGCTTCGACGCGTGGCTCGGCAGCTTCACGCCGTCGATCGCAAACATCTCCCGGCCGATCCGCAGACCGCCAGCACGCCGGCAAACACCCGGGCCACCTCCGCGCCCGACGTACTCACAAAGCGCGCGATCGTGGTGAAGTGCGGCGTCGACGCCCCGCAGAGCGCGATGAAGGTCACGTGCTCCTCGCACGCCCGCGCGATGGCACGGCTGCTCACGATCCCCTGCGCATACGCGCACAACACCACCTGCAGCAACATGCGGGGCGGGTACGCGGTCGCGCCGGTGACGTCGTTATGAAAGCGGGCGTCGAAGCCGGACACGTCGAGTTCGTGCTCCACGAGGTGGTGCACCGCGTGCTCGAACGTGCCAGGCAGGAGCTGCTTCGCGAGATCCACGGCCAGGAACCGCGGATTGGTGTCGATGTACTTGTACCGGACCATCGGGCGTCCTCGCGGCGACGAGACGATTTGCACTCAGTCGCTTTCACAGCAAGATTCACACGAGGTTTTTCTACAGCCTCGTTATGGAGCTCCACCCATCAACCACGGACGCATGTTCGACGGGTTTGAGCGACGGGTGCGCCAGAACAGCGACTTGGGCCCTCAACCGCAAGAGGGGCAGCAAATAGTCGACAGAGCCCTACAGCTGGGTGCCCTCTCCCCTGCGACGGCGCGGTCGCGGGCCGATCTGGATATTCGGCACGATCCGAATTGGTCCCAGATCATCGCGTGTGGGTATCTCCGCGAAGCTGATGCGGGCCGCTACTACCTGGCGCGCAGTGATGGGTCAGCAGATCACCCGACGAAGATCGCGCTGCCGTTTTCACGCGTTGCGCTGGTCACGATTGTTGGTCTTGCCTTCATGTTTCTCATCTTGCGCCGCGTAGGCCTCCTATGATGGTTCGTATGGCTATCGCTTGCGTCGCTCACGTAACCTTCCATGGCATGGCCTCATTACTCACATATGGCTCGGACATCCCGACCAGCTCCATAACGTACGCTGAACCTGTCGGGCGATCGGCGGATTGCTCGCTACGCTCGCCTTTTGTTTGATTCGCCCGCAGGTTAGCTGGGGCGTTGAGGCTGTAGGATAACTCTCCTGGGAAGAGACGTTCGCACGGTGTAAGTCGTGGGTGAACGAACTCCCGCGCACCTGCGCTGCACTCCCTCATTGCTGTTTACCCACTTCGCCGTCCATCCTGGGCACGTCGTGCTTGTTCGTGGCCGCGCTCTTACGCCGCGTAGCCGTGATGGGCGAGCTTCTCGATGTTCTGCACGAGACAGAATAGCTTCCATTGCCCGTCGACCTTCGCGCGGCCGCGCAGTGTGAACCGATCGAGCCCCTTGTTATACCGGAGGTTGGCAAATACCGGCTCCACCACGGCAAAGCGCTGTGCGTAGCGGGCGCGATTGCTGGGGTCGTCGATGCGCTGCTGCATCCGCGCGGTCTGCGTGTCCATCTTCGCGGCGGTCCGCCCGGTAAAGAACGCGACTTGCCGCACCTTGGTCTTCTCCGGCGTGCGTAAGCACTGCGCGCGCAGCGGACATGGGCCGCAATCGCGCTGCGCGCCCTGAAAGTGGTCCGCCAAGTACCCCTTCGTCGCGAGCTGCGCCCCCTTGCGATACAGCGATTTGCCGGCGGGGCACACGCAGGTCCGCGCCGCGGCGTCATACTGAAAGTCCGCCGGCTGAAAGAGGCGCGGCCCTTCAGTGGTGGGGGACTTGTCATGCAGCGGGTCCGGCGCGGCGCGGTGGCGCGGTTGCGTCGCGAAGCGGTCGTCCCGCGCGCGGACCTGGCCGTCTGCGATCAGTGCGTCCACGCCATTGGTCGCGAGCGCCTGCAGATTCGCCTCGCTGTGATAGCCCGCGTCGGCGGTGATCAGCGTCTCCTGGCGGCGCAGCGCGCCCGTCGCGGCGACCATCGGCAGCAGGCATTCCTGCTCCGCGCCCGTGCCGAACGCCGCCGCCGCGACGACGATCTGATGGGCGGCGTCAGTGACTGTTCCCTGCTTTGGTGATCGACCCGAGCCGCCTTCTCCAACCGCGTTGGCGCCTTCGCGAGCGCGGGGAGCACCGCGATGGTGATCGAGTCCTTGTGCACATCCATCCCGAGATAGATGATTGGGCGAACGGGCGTCGGGGTGGCGAGGGCAGGCTCCGGGATTCTTACAGTGAGCGATGACATGGGTTGGTCTCCGGTGGTGCGACAGTGGGATCGTCGCAGGTGGCTCTGGTTGCTCCGTCTCAACGCGCGAGGAATTAACCCACGCGAAGTTCGGAGGCCAGCCCAGTCATAACTTCTATCCAACGACAGACTATCCAGGCTTGACTGACCGCTTTGCTGGACAACCGTACCGTTAGCGACCTCCAATGCCATCGTCTGATTACTGCGTTCCCGTCTCCTAAACCAGGCCGTCGTCTTTGATTTCCTGGCGATCGTTGAGGACGGGGTTGCCCACGTCTCGACCATCAAGACACAGAGAGTTCAAACAACAAGGGCGAAGCGGGTGTGGGCGCTTCGAATGTATTCCTCCTTGGTATTTCGCTAAAAACGGAGAGAGGGTCCGGAGCCAATCGTTAGTTGGAGTGTTACCTATGTTCCCGGACTATCCTGTTACCCATGTACCCGGGCTATACCCGCCACCCGCATAACGTTCGTTGGAGCAGTCGGGGCGGTATGCGACGCCCCACGCGGCAGTGGACATCCTATGTACAGTGTATGTACATTGTGTAATGGCGAGCCTGCGCTTCACCTGGGATGCTACGAAAGCGCGAGCGAATATCACCAAGCATGGGATCAGTTTCGAGGAGGCCGAGACAGTCTTCTCCGACGAAGATGCCGTGTTGGTTCCCGATCCGGAGCATTCCGCCGGCGAGGAGCGGTTCATCCTCATCGGCCTGAGTGTCTCCTTGCGTGTGCTGGTCGTCGTTCACTGCGAGCGCGCTCCCAGCGGTGCCATCCGCCTGATCTCCGCACGCCGTGCCACCCGATCTGAGCGCGGCCAGTATGCCGCGCGGTGGAAGTAATGCGCAAAGAATACGATTTCTCCACGGGGAAGCGAAATCCCTACGCCAAGCAACTCAAGCAGTCGGTCACCATGCGCGTCGATCGTACAACGCTGGAGTACTTCAAAGGCTTGGCGGGCGAGCTTGATGTCCCCTATCAGACACTCATCAATCTCTACCTGCGTGACTGTGCGCACACGGGACGTCGCCCCGCAATGACTTGGCGACCATCCCGATCCGGCGCCGCATAACGTGCGCTGAACCAGTCGGGCGATCGACTGATTGCTCGCTTCGCTCGCTTTTATTTGATTGGCCCGCAGGTTAGCTGGGGCGTTTATAAGACAACCGGCTGGGATTGCGAGGGCGAGTCCTCGGACTTACATTGTATATCCAATGGCCAAATCTTCCGCAGTACGCTCCCGCATCGTCCGGATCGGCAACTCACAGGGCATTCGCCTTCCGAAGCCGCTCATCGAGCAGGCTGGCCTCTCCGAGGAGGTTGAGCTGCGCGTCGAACACGGACAAATCATCATCGCGGCGCCGCGCACTACGCGGGCGGGTTGGGCGGATGCCGCGCAGCGCGCCCGGGCCGCGGGCGATGATCAACTCGAAGCGAGTGGCGCCACCAAGTTTGACGAGATGGAGTGGGAGTGGCGCTGAAGGGCGTCACGAGTCCAAAGCGGGGGGATGTCTTTCTCGTCGAGCTCGACCCGACGCGCGGCAGCGAGATTCGAAAGACCAGGCCCTGTCTCGTGATCTCGCCGGACGAACTCAATCAGCACCTCCGCACCGCGATTGTTGCGCCGATGACCACCGGGGGACATCCATACCCCTTTCGCGTCATGTGCCGCTTTGCTGGCAAACAGGGTCACGTCGTCCTCGATCAGTTGCGCACCGTTGATCGTGATCGATTGCGGAAACGTCTCGGTGCTCTCACGCCTGCGACCGTTGGCGCCGTGCTCACGGTCCTCGCCGAGACGTTCGCAATCTGAGTCGCGGTGCTATGACGTGCGTTCCTGAACGTTGCGCCTCTGGGTGCGCCGTGTCGAACGCGATGCGGGGGAGCGGCCGGGGGTGACCACGGAGGAGCAGCAACGACTCAAGCTCTTGGAGCGGGAGAATCGGGAGCTGCGCCGCGCGAACGAGATTCTCCGCAAGGCGGCGGCGTATTTTGCCCAGGCGGAGCTCGACCGCCGCGGGCCGTGATGGTGGCGTTCATCGACGCCTATCGCGAGGACGATGGAGTCGAGCCGATCTGCGCGCAGCTGCCGATTGCTCCATCGACGTATTACGCGGCGAAGGCGCGGGCCGCGGACCCGACGCG
>JALYVY010000395.1 GCA_030852985.1 Gemmatimonadota bacterium
GCGAAGTGCCGATCGCTCGCTGCTGCGTCGTCTGGCCGAGCGCGGTGACCACCACGGCGTCCAGACTCGTGGCGACTCGCGCGAGCACCACGTTGATGACGCTGGACGCTCCCACGGTGCGCTCGGCCGGCGCGGTGCCGATCAGGCGGTATTGCAGGACCTGTCCCGGCGCGGCGCGCAGGGAGTACATGCCGTTGTTGTTGGTGACCGTGCCGACAGTCGTGCCCCGGATGACTACGGACACGCTGGACAAGGGAGCTCCTTGTTCGCTCGTCACCGTACCGGTGACCGTCTTCTCCTGGGCGTAGGCATGGGGCGCAATCAGAAACACCCCCAACAGCACCGTGAGAATTCTGGTTTTCATGAGAAGGTGTACCGGGTTCTGGTGGACGAGGAGCGATGCTCCCGTGGGACTGCGGTGTGCTCGTTCATGCGCTTCTCCCGCGTCGTGCAGCGGGGCGACCCTCGTGCACCGTTGTCGGCCGCACGGGTCAGGGGGCGATCATCGAGATCGGAAGGGGAGTTCATCAGGAAGGAGGCAATCCTATCTCGTGTTTGCGGCTCCGGCAATCCCGCGAGCGTGATCACCCGGCGGGCGGCGGGCCGCGAGTGAAGAGCAGACCCGAGGACATGGGCAGTGCGTCACGCGTCCGCACGGCAGCCGCGAACTCGCCGAGTATGTGCGCAACGCTGTTGGCATAGTAGCTGATCAGCGGGCGCCCCTTCGGTAGCACAATGAAGCCGTGCTCCGTCTCGGAGAGCACCCGGCGCATGCGTAGCATGCGCCACGCGCGCGCGAGAATCTCGTCGGGGCCTGCATCGCCACTCAAGACTCGCGCGTTGAGCTCCGCGAGGCCAGCGCGCATTTCGGCAATGCGCGAGAGCAGTTCAATACGGGGGATGAACTCCGCGTCGAACGTCTGGATCGCGGCGCACACGAGCGGCACCGGTGTCACCGGAATGAGCACGCTGACCTGCACGAGCAGTGCGTCGCAGAGAAGCTGCACCTGTGTCAGCCGATCCGGCTTCTCGAGGTCGAAGAGATCCCGATGGGCCGCGAACCACGGCGCGAGCGGAATGGGGGCGCCGACGACAACGGCGGCCCGTCCATAGCGCTTCCATCGGCGCGACAGCATGCGCGCGACGTTCGAGCCGACGTAGCGAACCACTTCGGTGAACTGCGCGAGGCGCGAGGGGCGACGACCGCCACTCGACGCATCGAGCTCCCGCAGCAGCGAGCGATCCTCAAGCACGCGATCGTAATTCACCGCGACGGGGACGACGTGCAGACGCGCGGCGAACGCAGGATCCCGGCCAATGCCGAGTACGTAGTCGAGGAGTCCGACCTTGGGGGCGCGCAGGCGTCCGTCGCGAGTGAGGCCACCCTCGACGAAGATGCCCTGCGTCACGCCTTCGCGCGTGATGAGCTGGACATAGCGCTCCAGCACCGCGTGGTAGAGAGGCTCGCGATAACGCCGCCTGATGAAGTAGGACCCAAAGGCCTTGAAGACCACCTCGAGGGGAAAGGCCCGTGCCCATTCGCCAACCGCGTAGGAGATGGCGACCTGCCCCGCGAGCGCGTGGCTCACGAGGATGTAATCGGCATTCGAGCGGTGGTTCATGATGTAGACGAGGACGGCATCGCGCGGCAAACGCTCGCGGGCCCGTGCATCAGCGTAGTCGACAGACGTCTTGTAGAAGAGATGCAGCAACCAGCCGGCCGCACGATAGCCGACCTGGTAGTAGGCCACCACGTTGAAGAACGGGACGATCTCGTGGATGTACGCATCCACGCGCCGCCACGCATCGTGCTGCGGGGTGCCGGTTTCCTCCGCATGCCGCTGCACCGCGATGGCGACCGCCTCGTCGCGCATCAGCCGTTCGCGAACGTGCTTGCGGCTCGCGAGCTTGAACCGGTCGATTCTGGCCCTCGATCGCATCACGGCGCGACGACCAAGGTGAGCGAAGGGTCCTTGCATGGCACGAAGGTGCCGGGCGCGCTGAGCGCGGGCAAGACGTGACCACGCTCGTTCTCCCTCGCGGGTAGCCGCCCTTGTTTCGCCGTGGTATTCTCGCGGCATGGCAACGGAGACTTCACCACGCACGGCACCCGGCGCTCTCATCGCGCTCGACTGGGGCACGTCCATGCTGCGCGCTTACCTGATCGATGCGACCGGTACCGTGACGGGTGAACGCGCAGAGCCGTGGGGCATCATGCAGCTCGGCGCACGTGACTTCGCGAGCGCGTGTCGCGAGGTCACGACCCAATGGAGCTCGGCGGCGGAGTTACCGGTGATCGCTTCGGGAATGGTCGGCAGTGCGAACGGTTGGGTGGAAGCGCCGTATTGTGCGGCACCAGCCGGCGTGTGCGAGCTGGCAGCGGCGCTGCGGGTGGTGCCCGGCGCGCCGGTGCACATCGTCCCCGGTGTGTCACAGCGGATCGACGCGGCGGACGTGATGCGCGGTGAGGAAACACAGGCGATCGGTGCCCTGGCCCTGAACGCCAGGTTTCGCGATGACGCGCTGCTGATCTTTCCGGGGACGCACTCGAAGTGGGTGCATGTGCGCAACGACAGGATCTCGACCTTCAACACATACATGACCGGAGAATTGTTTGCGGTGCTTCGCGACCATTCCATTCTGGGCAGGTTGGCGGACGCTTCGCCGGTGCGCGCGGGCTATCCTGCAGCGAATGCGTTCGCGCTCGGCGTGCGCACGGCGAGAGATTCGCGGCGCGGCACGGAAGCGCTGCTCTTCTCCGCTCGTTCGCGCGTCCTCCTCGGCGACATGGCTGCCGAGGTGTCACTCGAATACCTCTCCGGTATCATCATTGGTGGCGAGCTACAGAGTGCGCTTGACGGCGAGGCGAAGCC
>JALYVY010000179.1 GCA_030852985.1 Gemmatimonadota bacterium
ACGTCACCGTCTACACCACGCTCGACGTCAACGCGCAGTTGGCCGCGGATCGCGCCGTCCTCAAGCAGACGACGGCCGTCACGCGCGAGACGCAATACGCGGGCGGTCACGTGAAGGAAGCGGCGCAGGGCGCACTCATCGCCCTTGATCCGCGCACAGGCGACATCCGCGCTCTCGTCGGCGGGCGACGCGCGAAGCGCGGCTTCAATCGCGCCTTCAATGCGCGACGACAGCCCGGCTCCGCATTCAAGCCCTTCGTCTATGCCGCTGCCATGAAGGCCGGCATGACGCCCGCCACGCTTGTCGATGACGAACCGGTCGAGGTACCGCAGGGACGAACGGTGTGGAGTCCCTCGAACTACGACGACAAGTACATCGGCACGATCACGCTCGCGAAGGCGCTCGCCGTCTCATCGAACGCCGCGGCCGTGCGCGTGAGCCAGACCGTCGGCATCCCGAACGTGATCATGGCCGCGCGTCGCAACGGCATCACCAGCCCATTGCCGAACTTTCCTGCCATGGCACTCGGCGCCGTCGACGTCACGCCGCTGGAGCTCGTCGCCGCGTACGCGCCCTTCGCGAACGGAGGCCTCAAGGTTCATCCGCGACTCGTACGACGCATCGAGGCCGCCGACGGCACGCTGCTCTGGAGCGCCGAGATCGCGCCCGGTGACACGGTGATGGATCCGCGCGATGCATACCAGATCACGTCGATGCTCCGCGGCGTTGTTGACGGCGGGACCGCCAGCACGATTCGCGGCATGGGCGTGCGCGGCGCCGTCGCAGGCAAGACAGGCACGACGAACAATGCCACAGACGTCTGGTTCGTTGGGTACACGCCAACGCTGGTGGCTGGCGTGTGGTTCGGGTACGACACGCCGCGTTCCATTGCACCGCATGCATCAGGCGGTCATCTCGCCGCGCCCGCGTGGGCCGACTTCTATATGAATGGCTGGCGCGAGCCCGCGAGCTCCGCCGACGCCTGGACGCCGCCCCCGGGAATGACCATGCGCGTCATCGATCCGGAAACCGGAATGCTCGCTGGCCAGTGGTGCCCCGAAAAGAAACGGGAGTTCTTCAAGTCAGGCACCGAGCCGACGCAGGTGTGCACGGTGCACAGCGAACCCGAAAGCGAGCCCGTGTTCGACGAGCCGCGTTCACTGCCTGTGCCCGATCCCATTCGCAAAGGGGTCAATGGCATCGGCAACCTGCTGAAGAAGATCTTTCGATTCTAGCAGGAGGCCGAAAAGGGAACGGCGGACGCAGAAAAAACTGCAGGCTTCGCAGAAGCAGAAAAACGCAGCAACTGCAAGAACGAAGATTTCGGTGTTGCTGGTGCAGCGTGTTTCTGCGTTTGCGAAGCCTGTCGAAATTCTGCGGCCGCCGTTTTCTGTGGGTCAGGCTGCTAAAGTATCCCGAGCCCCGCATGCTTTGCATCGAAGCCGGGGAACACGGTGTCGAGACGTGTCGCACCGAGATGCTTCGCAGCCACTTCAGAAAACACTGACCGGAAGTCCGTCGTCAGCGCCAGGTCGCGGCCTTCGTACAACTGTTCCGGCTCGAGTCCCGGCCACTTGCCATAGACCTTCTTGCCCTTCACGTCGCCGCCAATGACGAACAGCGCGCTGGCGTGACCGTGATCGGTTCCGCCGTTGCCATTCTGCCGTACAGTGCGGCCGAACTCCGACATCGTCATGATCGTGACGTCGGCCATGCGATCGCCGAGATCGGTGGTCAAAGCGGCGATCGACCGCGCAAAGTCATCGAGCCGACCCGCAAGCTGACCCGTCGATCCGCCCTGGTTGACATGGGTGTCCCACCCGCCAACGTCCGCGAACGCAACCTCGAGGCCAACATCGGACTTGATGAGTTGCGCGATCTGGCGCAGTCGCGTGCCGAACTGCGAATTCGGATACGCCGCGTTGTTCTGCGGCTGGTACTTCTGCGGATTGGCTGACTTGAGGATCTTCACCGCCTCGAACATCTCGCCACCTGCCGCATGCACCACATCAGCCGTGCCGGTGCGATAGAGCGCTTCCAATCGATCCGCCGCCGGCCCCGTAGCGCGCACGCTGAACTCGTCCAGCGAGTTCATGGCGATCGTCGGAGCAGGACCCTCCATCATGCGCGGTGTCTGCTGCGTCATCGCCACCGCGCGGAACGGCGACGGATGCGCATCACTCGCACAGCCGGCCTCGCACGTGCCCTTCACGGCGAGATATCGATTCAGCCACCCGTCGCGCGTGCCCTTCTGGTCGGGCGTGCCGGTCTCCATGTAGTCCTGCGCATCGAAGTGCGAACGCGTCGCACTCGGACTTCCAACGGCATGCACCGGTGCCAAAATCCCCTGATCCCACAGCGGCTTCATCGGCGCCAACGCGGGATGCAATCCGAAGAACCCATCGAGATCGATGGCACCTGCCCGTCCCGTCGCCAGCGTGGGGCGCGGAATCGCGATGTTCGGGCGCAGCTTGTAGTACGCTGCCTCGCCGTGCGGCACCACGACATTGAGCGCGTCGGCGGCGCCACGCTGAAAGAGACAGATCAGCGTCTTGCCCCGAGAAGCGCCCTTCAGCGCCGCACCGTCGAGGAGGTTCGCACCGTAGGCGGTGCGGCGAAGAAAGCTCGGGCTGAGGCCCATGGTGACCATGGCCATCGCCCCGGACTTCATGAAGACTCTGCGGTCCATGTGCGTATCCTCGAGTAAGTGTCAGCGACGCTGGAATTCTGGTGCGCCAATCGCCAGGCCGACGACCTGCGCCAATCCATGCAGTTGCACCGGCTGGCCCATCGCGCGCGTGGCTCCTGGACGCGGCGCTCCGTTCTTGGCGGGTGCCGGCATCCGTCTGCGCACCGGCGCCTCGGCTCCACCCATCGACATCGCGCTCATGTCCATCGCCACGCTGTCAGCAGGCACGGTTGCCGCCAGCTTCGCCGCGAGCGGGTTCTCACCGCTCAAGAGGATCTGCCGCGTGTCCGGCGACGACTGTCCGCCGAAGAATGCCAGGATCACCGCGTCTACCTGCTGGTCGCGTGTCGCGGCCGTCAGTTGCTCCGTCTCACTCCAGTGAGCCAACGTCGCGCCAGGAAACCGCCCCGCGGCCAGACCGAGTCCGAAGTTGATGCGGTTGAGGATCGCGCCGCTGTTCATCCACGACTCACCGGTCTCCGGCCAGCCATTCGGCGCCTGATGGCCGAAGATCGGAGCACCGAGGAAGCCCACCATCTGTGCCGACCGCATCGTGGTGTCGGGCTGTGCATCGATTGCACGCAGTGCCGACGCCACCAATTCGAACGGACTCTTCACCTTGGATCGATAGGCAAGGCGGCTGAAGAATTCCGGGCTCGTCACGATCGTGCGCACCACTTCGCGAATGTCGCCATCCGTCTTGAGGAACATCTGCGCCGCACGTTCCACGAGCGCTGGCGACGGCGTGTCACTCACGAACCGCGTTGCAAGTTTCCGCGCGATGAAGTGCGCCGTTGCCGGATTTCGCGCGACAATGTCCAGCACCGCCTCGCCATCCTCCACGCCGCCACCAGCCGGTATGACGTGTCCGAGCACGACCTTCTGTCCTGCATCATGCATCTCCGGGCGGAACACGAACTCGGCGGCGCCGCGCGGGTTCATCGTCCATCCGGTGAGCGCACGCGCCACTTCGATGATGTCCTTCTGCGTGTAGCCGCCATCGACGCCGAGCGTGTGCAGCTCCATCAGCTCACGCGCGTAGTTCTCGTTCAAGCCACGCTTCGCGCGAGCACCCGCCTGGGCGCGCTGCTGCACCACCTGCATGCGCTGCCCGGGCGTCATCGCCGCCAGGCGCTTCCGCTGCGCGGGCGTGAGCTGCGCATTCGGTGCGAACCGATCCAGATCGTTCATCGTGAGTCCCGCCGCGGGAGCGCGACGCGCACCACCGCGCGCGTTTCGCGCCGCGACCAGGGTCGGATGCGCGGAGTCTGCTGCACTCTGCCACTGATCGAGGTAGAACAGCATCGCGGGACTCTTCGCCACGGCGCCGAGTAGGTCGCGGAACTTGCCGAGCGCATTCGGGCGGATCACGTCGCGATCGAACGCCGGAATGAAGATGCGGTCGACACCCTTGCCGGCGAAGATGTTGAAGTGGTTCTCCCAGAAGTCGACCATCACTTCATCGAGCTGGCGATCGCTCACCACGGCGCGCGCCAGCTTTGCGGATTGCACGTCGCCGAGGATGCGCTGGTTCTGCCGTAGCTGCTCGCGGAGTGCCGGGTCACCCTCAAGCAATTGGGCGCGAAGATCCCTCTTGCTACTCGAGTCGCCAGACTGCGCCTGCGACTTCTGCTGCTTGCGAATGGCCGCCTGGCCACGGCCGTACATCGAGACCAGCTCCGACGTCGGCTTCCCAAGCACTTCATATGAAGCGACGATGCGGTCGGCGGCGCCGTCGTCTATGCGGTCTGGTGCGAGCTGAAGCCCGATCCACTGGTCCACGCCCATCGCGCGAACCTTGGCCACGTCGCCCGGTCGCGGGCCGAATCCGAGGCGGTTGAGCACTTGCTGCACCTGTTGATCGGCGGTCTGCTCGCGAGGTTCCGTGGGCGCCACCACTACGAGTGGTGCGTGCGCGGTCGCCGGTGAGGTGGTGCGCGCAGCACTCGCGGCGCAGGCCGCAATGAGCAGCGCGAAGGCTGGAACGAAAAGGCGCGGTCTTGGATCGGTCATGGCTCAGTCCCGATTGAGTGTCTGCCGTAACAGACGCCGAATGCCAGAAATGGTTAATTTCGCAGCGTGCTCCGCGAGCATTGGCACCCGCGCCTTGCGCGGCCGCGCCCAACAAGGCATACGATAGGGGCGCGAAGCTGCGCCGCATTGCTCCAATCGCGTGGCGACGCCGCCAACCATCTTATCGCCGCCGATCAGCCCGCTCATTCCTGCCGACGACTTCGCACGACACCTGACCCTCGGGGAACTGGCCGCACTGGCGGACGCTGCCGGCCCGACGCAGCGGGTGGTGGTGTTCTCTGCTCGCCCCGAGGGCCTCGACGCTGTTCGCTCCGACGTTGGAGACGCGCGCGCGGCCGTATTGATCCGCGAGCTCGTTTTTTTCGTGCGGCGAAACCTCCGCGGCACCGACGCGGTCGCCAGCAGCGACGACGAGCTGATCATCCTTCTCGATGGTCCCGAGGCGCCGGCGATGGCAGTGGCGCAGCGGTTGCTCGCGGCCGTGCGTGGTCATGTCTTCACTGGCGGCGGCGCCGGTGCGTCGCACCGATTCACGCTGTGTATCGGTGTGGCCTTGGCGCCGGGCCACGGCAACTCCTACTCCCTCTTGCTGGGCGCCGCACGCAGCGCGAGGGCGAGCGCGGGCGTCGACGGTTGTGCGCAGGCCATGTCGTCGCCACCGGAAGGGCTGGATCTCGACCGGTTCGTTGGGCGCGCAGAACCGCTCGCGCAGCTCACCGATTATCTCGACGACATGGTTCGCGGGGAGGGCCGCGTGGTTGCTGTCGTCGGAGAGAAAGGGGTGGGAACGAGTGCACTCGTGCGGACGCTCGCGCCCGAGGTGCGGATGCGCGGAGGCTCACTCGTGTCCGGGAGCTGCCACGAGACGCACTTCGTGGCGCCGTATGCGCTCTGGATTGAAGTGCTCCGCGCGGTCCGTCGGTTGCCCGTGAAAAGCACGAGGCTCTGGCGCGAGCTCTCGGCCCTCGATCCTACCTTGGAGCGTACGACCGGCGACGCCGTGCAGGGCGGGAGCAAGACCCTCCTGCTCGAGGAGCTCGCCGACTTCCTGCGCCTCGCCGCGCAGCAACGGCCGCTGGTGCTACTCCTCGAGAATCTCCAATGGGCCGACGGTGCATCGTGGGATGCGCTGGAGTACCTCATCACGCAGCTCGAGAGCGAGCGCATCCTGCTTGCGCTGACCTTCCAGAGCGGCACCGAAGACGATGCACTGGAGCGGTGGGGGAGGCTCGTCACTCGGCCGCGGCACTCCGAGATCCAGCTCACCCACCTCACTCGCGACGATGTCAAACGGTGGCTGGAGGCCGCTATGCATACCGGTGAGCTGGGGCGCGACCTGCTCGCTTACGTCTATCGCCACTCCGAGGGGAATCCGCTCCAACTGACGCATCTCATGCGCGATCTCGAGGAGAGCGGACACGTCCAGCAGCTGGACGGAGCGTGGCACTGGAGTCCGGTGGGCGATCTCCCTGCTCCCGTGCCGCTACCGGAGCTCATCGCGCGCCGCATCAGTAGACTGCCCGACGGGGCGCGAACAGTCCTGGAGGCCGCCTCAGCGCTCGGGCGGGAGTGCGACGAATCACTGCTCGTGGACAGCACTCTTGGCAGCGACGATGCGCGACAAGGGCTCGAGAAGCTGGTCAGCGCCGGCATGCTCGTGCCGACGTTCGATCGTGGGGCCCCTTCCTATGTAGTGTCGCACGACGAGGTCGCGCGCGTGTGTCGCTTGCACGTGTCGCCCGAGCGGCGGATGGAGCTGCATGGGCACATCGCGCGTTCGCTCGCGGCGCACGGGCGCTATTCGTCGGCCGAGGTGGCGAGCCATTTCGAGATTGCGGCGATGCCTGTCGAGGCGCATCGCTATGCCCTCCTTGCGGCCGACGAGGCGCTCGCCGTCCATGAAACGGGCGCAGTCGCGGAGCTGCTCGCCGCGGCGGAGCGAAATGCGCCGGATGACGCGGCGTTGGCGAAGGTCCGGGTCCGTATGGCATCTCTGGCCGAGGTCGCGGGCCGCTATGAGGATGCGGAGGCGCTCTGCGATCAGGCGCTGTCGTGGTATGCCGGGCAAGGTGGCCACGTGCAGGCACTGCGCCTGAAACGCACTCGCGCGCTCGTTCGCATGAAGCGTGGGCTGGCGGCGCAGGAGACGCTCACCGAATTGCTGGCGCTCGAATCGGAGGCGAGTGAGGCGAACGAGGACATGGAACGTGCGGCTGTGCTGCTGCACATCGCGCAAATGCACTGGCGGCTTGGCGACCTTGGTGCCTCGCAGCGGGTGGCGGAGGAAGCCGTGCAGATCGCGCAGCGTGGGGATGACGTGATCCTACTGGCGGATGCATGCAACCGCCTGGCGGTGACGATCCAGCTAGAGGATGCGCCGCGAGCCCGCGAGCTGTTCGTGCATGCACTCGATATCGCCACCTCGCTCGGCGACGCGTTTCGCCGCGTGCGCGGGTTGAATAACATCGGCGTGCTCGAGATGATCTGCAACAACTCGGATGAGGCGTGGCGCGTGCTGACGATCGCGGTGGAGCAGGCGCGAACGGCGGGCATCATCGAGTCATGGGGGCGGGCCGAGCTCAATCTCGGGGTGCTGGCCGGTCGAATCGGAAACTACGAGGGGGCGCTGCGTTCGTTTTCGGAGGCGCTTCGGTTGATGTCGATGGTCCAGAACAGTGAAGAACAGCTGTATGCGACGTATAACCTTGCGGACCTTCAGCGGGAGCACGACCGGCCACGGGAGGCGGCTGACACGTACGAACTGGTCGTTGACTTGGCAGAGCGTATCGATCAGGTGCCTATTCAGGTAGGGGCGTTCGCAGGATTAGGGCTGTGCCGGTTCGAACTCGAAGACGTCGCCGGGGCGCGGGATGCGCTGGCCAAGGGTGCGGCTCTCAGTGAGGGGCTGGGAGAGTGGTTCCAAGGGCGTGAACTGCTGGAGGCGCTGAAGTTGCACCTGCTGATCCGCGATGGTGAGAATGCCGACGCGGTGGCCCTGCTGGAGTCATCCATGCTGCTGGCCCATGCGACCGACATCTCTGGGGCAGCGTGGTTGATTGCGGAGTTCGGGTTGGCGCTGCGCCCGCATGCTCCGGAGATGGTGCACGCGGCGGTGACGCGATATGGAAGTCATCCAGAGGTGTTGAGCACGCCAAAGATGAAGAAGCGGTTCGATGTATTGAAATTGGTCGGTTAATACATATTGACCGAATGAGCTGTGTGTGCTATACTCGCTGAGGTCAAAGGGTCCGAAGAGGAATGGGAGAGTAACCATTCCTTTGTCGAATCGTCTGATTGGTACCGGCGGCTGATCTCCGAAGTAGGAGAACTGCGTCGTTAGGTCTGCCTAGTCCGGGAAATAATTCAATGCGTCGTACCAATTGGAAGACGGTGAGCACGCTGGTCACCATGATCGTGGTCGCGGGCTGTCAGGAAGGCGTCGTCTCGGCGCCGCAGAGCGATGTGGCTGTTCCGGTGAGCAGGATGATGGCGCCAGAGGGCGCGCCGCAGTTGAGCCTCGCAGGTCTTTCGTCAGACAACGCTGACGTCGACTTCACGATTTCGCCGGCTGGCGGTGTCTACTTCGTCGGGAAGAACGCGGTTGTGTTCCCGGCGAACAGCATCTGTGATCCTTCGCAGAGCAGCTACGGTGCGGGCACATGGGACGATGCGTGCGTTCCGCTCACGACACCGTTGAAGATGCACGCGAAGGTTCGCACGGCGAAGGCTGGTACGTGGGTCGACTTCAAGCCGTCACTGCGCTTCGTTCCGTCGAATGATTCGCGGAACTGGGTCTACATGGTCATGGCTTCGAGCCACTCGATCCTGTTCGCCCCGTCCCTCGGCGCGACAGGTGTCGACGATGCTTCCGCGGATGCAACGGTGCGTACGTACCTTGATTCGCGTGGCGGCGTCACGCTGCGTCGCATCAAGCACTTCACGGGCTACATGACGTCATCTGGCCGCGCTTGCAATCAGGGTGAGCCGGATTGCTACCCAGTGGAAGGGACATAAGGCTCCGCACCAGGCTTCACGGAAACGCGCCCGCCATTCGGCGGGCGCGTTTTGCGTGTACGCCCCTCAGAATTCGATGTGACGGTTGTGTGGTCTGCGGTGGTTCTATCACTGAGCGTGCTGGTGTATGAAATGCCTTCACGGCCTCAGTAAGGGCGGCCCGGCACGAGTGCGGGACGTTTTCCTCAATGGCGACTCTGCCGTTACGGATGCGTGGCACGGCGCGACGAACGTTGGTGCTGTGGTGAGTTTCGGACGGGCAAAGCTGGGGTAGCACGCGCAGGAAACTTCGAGTCAGATCGACTCGTCGTGCAGAGGTTCGAAGCGTCAGGACACTTTTCAGGAGGGGTTATGGACGTCCTCGTCATGCTCGAGGAAAGCCCCGATCATTCGCCGGTGCTCGCGCACGTGAATTCTGTACCATCGCCGCTCGCCTCAGAGCGTCCGGCGCGGGATATCGTAACGCTTTACGGCGTTCCGAGCGCGGAATCATTGGCTCTCGCACTCGCGGCTGCGGTGGAGTCACACCGTACTGGTCGGGGGCACGACAAACTGAATGCCATTCGCCATCTCGGCGTATGGGCTGAGCGGGGCGCCATTGGCGACGCCGCGTGGCGGGACGTCGGTACGGGGCAGCTGGTCACGCACGATCTCGAGATCCCGCTCGACATCCTGAACGGGACGGCCAACCAACTCCTTGGTGAGTGCGGTCAGCTCATCCGTCGACTGGTTGCCGGGTTGTCGATGCCAGACTGGCCAGAGGGTGCACGTCGCGCGATCACGGTGTCGCTCGGCCCCGTCGTGGGGCTCGCCGCACCAGTGTTTGCACCGCTCGAGTCGCTGCTGGACCGGCTTCGCGAAGCCGACGGCCTCGCATTCGACTACGAGGGGGACTGACAACGAACTCTCATTCGTCTGAGAATTGAAAGCGGCCCGCGCATCCATTGCGCGGGCCGCTTCAGTTGGTGCCCCGCCCCGG